>CAYVIT010000061.1:0-18070 GCA_964451425.1 uncultured Pirellulales bacterium | reverse complement strand
TCATTAATCATTTCATAAGCGCCACGGACTCCGCATCGACCGGGACAGCATTCTATTGGCTTGTTCATCATTGATGAATTGCTCTTTGTCCGGGTCCCATCTAAGTTTCCTGCCCAACAGCATAGAAATATTACCGATATGTGCAATCGTAAAGCATCGCTGGCCAATCTCCGGCGGGAAATAGCAATCCTTACGCGATTTCACACAGTCGAGAAAATTGCGTTGCTCACCGGCCCGGCATGTATACAGATGGATTTCGTTCGGCCCAATTACCGAATCTAAAATAGATTTAGAACTTGCCTGCAATGGCGCCCTCCAGCCGCGGTTGCCTATCCATCCCTCGCTGCCCTCGAATCTAAGACTTGGCGTGCCCGACGTAACTATCAGCTTAACGCCGTTGGTATATTTATACTCGATTCTGTACTCTTTCGCCGTATCGTAAAGGCCTCCGGTACAGAACACACCCTTTCCCTCGACTTCGACAGGCCCGGTATGTTCAGTGTTATTTCCCCATTGCGCCCCGTCGAGTAGATGCGCTCCCCAGTCGGCCAACTGTCCCCCGGAGTAAGCCTGAATCCACCGCCAGTGATAAGGTATCTTGTCTTTCGTATACGCCGCCCACGGTGCCGGGCCCAGCCACATATCATAATCCAGACCTTCAGGTACCGGCAGGGGGGTTGGGTCACCGGGATTATTTGGCCCGCTCGGCAGCTCCACACGGACTGTATGGACCTCGCCAATCCGGCCGTTGCGGACCAGCTCACACATGCGATGGTACTCGTATACCGACCTGTCTTCCGTCGACCATTGAAAAACCCGACCGTAACGTTTCATCGTCTCAACAAGGCTCCTGCCTTCCGCCACCGTCAACGTCGGCTTCTCACACTCCACGTCTTTGCCCGCTTTAGCTGCGGCTATCGAAATCGGAACATGCCAGTGGTCCGGCGTGGATATCATCACCGCATCGATATCATCCCGCGCGATAACATCCCGCCAATCCTTGTACGTAGCACAATCCTTGTTACCATACTTTTGGTTTACTATATCACGACCCTTTTTGAGATGATTAACATCGACATCGCAGACGGCAACAGCCTGTGCGTCTGCGTTACCAAGGAACGACATCAAATTCATCCCTATTCCATGGCTGCCCACACCGATGAATCCCAATGTTATCCTATTGCTCGCAGCAACACTGTCGGCCTTACCCAGCACCGACGAGGCAACAATGTATGGAAATACCATTGCCCCGGCTGCGGCACCGGCAGCTCTTTTCATAAATCTACGACGCGTGATAAACCCTCTTCTACCCATTGCATAATCTCCAATCAAACACTCGCTTCTTAGAACGAGAGCAAACACTGCCAGATATAAACGTATCCTAATCCGTCAATATCTTCCCACACCTTCTGTACAAGCTCTTTGTCTGCTTGTATCTCCTTAAGTTCTTTGACCTTCTCTTCCCAGGGCACACAAACACCCGGCTTTCTCTTTGATTGTTTTTGTTCAGCCATTAATACACTCCATATTCACGCGTAAAATCTGTCATCGCTTTGATATTTTCAACTTTGGCATCGTTTTGAACAATAGCGCCGGCATCCATAATATAGCCCCCATCGCCGGCCACACCGTCGATTACTTTCTTACAAAAGTCGCGCACCTCATCCGGTGTGCCCATTGAAAGCAGATAGTTCGGTATACCGCCGCTGATGCAGAACTTATGCCCAATCTTCTTGTGCACTTCGAATATGTCACCCATATCGACATGATACACAATCGCCTGATCGGGCAGCTCTGCGAATGAATCCAGATGGGCGTCCCAGCTGCCCTCGGCATAGAACAGGACCTGGTGCCCGTTTTTCCAGATTTCCTCTACAATCGGTTTAAATGTAGGCCAGTAAAACTTCTCGAAATGCTCCATTGAAAAGAAGGGAACACACCCACGATGCATCCATAAGCCAATCGGCACATTCTTGTCCGGGTCTGCACCTGAAAGTGCCACATGCGTTAAATGCGGCATCAACGCCTCGCAGGCCGCGAGAACTTTATCCGGCCGTTCGAGCACGTCATTGACAAGACCAATGTACCCGCGAAACTTGTCAGCGAGGATATCGAACGGTGCCTTCAGAATACCTGAGATGGCCGAGACCGTCCCAGACTCGGTCCTCATCCGCTGTATCTGTGTTCCGAACGCGTTGAAATAACTCAGCATTGCCATCCCGCCCTTCAAAAACGACAGGTTGTTGCGATACGAGGCCGGCTCACCAATCGCACTAACATCGGCGGAGACACGAGGAAGCCAGACGTTGAATAAAAAACCCGTCGGGTCCTCGATAAGCGCATCGTACTCATCCGGCTTCATAAATGCCCGTTCTTCGGGCGGCTCAAGATATTGAAAACCGGTGTCGGGCGGCACATCGATTCCGGGAACCCCGTAGTACTTCATCCCGATTGCCTGTGTCAGCCCGGTCCAGACGTAGACCATATTCGGGACGATAGCGTCCCAGTCGAAATCGGCCGCGCACTTGCGGGCCGCGGCAAACGCCATCTCGTAATCGTGTGTTACCTGCTGACAGGTATACCCTGCGTATCTGGCTGTGAACTCGGCCACAAAGGGACGAATCGGAATCTTGTCCGGCTTTTCATTCCGCATCGCCGTAACGTACCGTTTCAGCCGCTCGGCATACAATTGTTCCATATCCTTTGCCATGCTGCTTTGCTCCTTACTTGCATTCATTTGGCTTTATACAGACTATAACGGTCTGCCACCATAGTCCGTGCAAGCATACATAAATTACATGAAAACGTCAAGCCGGCTTTCTTTTCCTCCAATTACTCCTCGAGCCCAAGTATTTCAGCCGACTTGCCGTCTTGTTTCAACCGGCACTTAATGGCCCCCTTGCTTTCCAGACCGAACGCTTTAAGACTCGCAGAATCGTCGGTTGGAAGTAATACTACAAACTCTCCATCTAATAGTTTCGCCTTCAGCGCATAACCTCCCTTTGTCTGTTCCAGGCTGGCTTCATCTGGCACTTTGCCCTCAATTCGATGCGGCCGATAGAGCGTTACGAACTCCATTTGCTTTTTTTTGTCAGCCGTTTCAGCGGTCAAGTGCCATTCCCGCATCTTGATACGAGGCCGCGGGTTGGGGTCGTATTCGTTTGTTTGCTTGAAAGTCAGACCTGATGGCGTAAGAAAATCAATATCGCAAACCACGTTGTCATTCCGCACTTGGACTTCGTGTTGATTCTTAACATTTATTTTATTGATAGTGTGCAGCCAATACTCGAAGTGTGATGGTTCTTTAGCCTCCAGGCGGTCATAAACGACCACGAGTTCCGGTTTGACGAATAGGATAGTGCGAGTGAAGCGGTTGAGAATACCATCTTCATAAGCCTGCCCAGCTTCGCCCGCAACAATGTCCATCGATGGCGTTGTCTTAAACGCGAAAATCTCACCCCGCGCATTGGCGGTCCGCTTGCCTTGTCCCCGGCCGTTGACCGTAATATTGTTTACCGAACGTGTGCTCCAGACCCAGTTGCTGTGGTGTGCGCTTCCATACGAATCGTAGTGACCGCTGCGGACCAGCAGCCGCTCACCGTATGCCCAGAGCACAAACGAATTGTTCGCCTCGTTACCGTGCGACTGTGTCCCAAAAGGACTCGACTTGAAAATCACCTGGACACTTTTTCCGGCGTCGGTCAGGTCGCTGTTCAGATAGGCCTGCCCAGTGCCCCTGAACAGCCGGGAGCTCGGCAGGTCATCGGGCTGTTTTGCTTCCACCTTTGGCAGCGTGCCGCGAATGAATCCGATATAGCCGCCAATCTCCCTGGCCCCACCCATTTCTTCCACGTACCATTGCCAGTGTCCATTGCCTGCCTGCGCCGCGAACTGGCTCATTAGCGATACATTACTCGAAGCCGACCTTCGCCACGCGCCGTCACCGAAACCGCCGCCCACCTTTCCCGGCGGCATAAGATACATCGTGTAATAGCCGGCCTTGGAGAAGAATGGTTTATCGTAAGCGTTGATGCCCATTGCCTCCCGCATCACGTCCGCCCACCACGTGAACCGGCCAAGATAGCTGTGGCCGTAGCTGATACCTTCATGCCACCCACCGTCATCATCACTCCAGGCAGGATACACATTGTAGAACACATTCATAGCGAACCACACCCAGTCCTCCGCGCCCTTAACCTCACCCAGAAACGCGATACCTACCTCACCGAGGAAGTGCCACGCCCGGTTGGAGTGGCTCGAATAGGGCCGCCACAGGTGACGAGGACAAAGGTGGTTATACATCTCATCGCCGCGTACTTTCATCATGTCCCGACAGATTTTCTTCTCCTGCTCGCTCAGCAGGTCATTGACGAACGTATATGTACGGGAAAAATAATAAGCGTAGGGCATCCCCGCCTCATCGTTATAACGATAGCCGGTACTGCCCTTGGGCTCCCATTTGGCACATTCCAGCAGGATTCGTTTGGCTTCGGCCCCGTATTTTTCCGGCCCGCCCAGCAGCCGTGTAAATGCCAGTGTCGCCGCGCCGTCCAGTGCTTTGATTGTATACGTCCGGTTGCCCCACCACACCTTCCTCCACTCCTCGCTGCCGCTTACCATATCCTTCGGATACTTCGGCGGCTCCGTTGTCGAAGGCGGATTTTTTAGTAATCTCTCGCATTCCATCACAAGCCTGTCATATTGCGCCTTCATTTCTCCCTTCGCCAGTCTTCGAAGCCGCGGAAGATTCTCGGGACGCATAAAAAGTCGCGGATGTGTCTTTGGTATCCTGGAAAGCAATTCCTCTCGTTCCGGCATTAGCATAGAGGCAGCGTCTTTAGCGATGGTAAAAGTTCTCGCCCGGCTCCAGTTCGTATAATTGCCTTTGCTGTCCTTGCCCCGGTACCTCCATGTATATGTCCCCGCTGGAAAAGTTTGTGCCGGATAATAAACGTTGAATTCAATATCCTCCCAGAGAAATCCAACATTCGTGTACGGCTGAGTACCTGTACACGTAACTTCCCACGTCAGTCCCTTCTGTGGTCGCCAGCTAAAACTCGGCGGATTCGCCGCAGACACAGCACCATCAGCAGGCCGATATCCCCATTCGCCTCCGCCAGCCGGTTTTTCATCCAGCGTTAGCTCTGCTGCCGCCAAATCTGATACAAGCAGCAACAGCACAAGCATATTAACAGTCTTCATTACTTTAAGCATCACATTCTCTCTTCTAAGTTTCTTATTGGTCGTCATTTTTCCTCATATAAAATATATTTGCTTGCTTAAAATCCCAGAGATCTACCTTCGTGAATCGCCATCCCGATTTGTTCGGAACTCTTGAGCCGGCCGTTGTACCACAGCAGCCAGCGGTCTTTTTCTTCTTCATAGATAGCAAACGGCTTGTAACACGAGTCCCCATCCCAAGTCTCTTGCCCGGGCCAAATAATAGGATTGTCAGGATGACGCTGCCAGCCCGTCACCCCGTCACGTGAACGCGCCAAACCAATCTGTGCGCGATGCTCATCTCTGAATCCGATATAGAACATCACGTACCAATCATCCTGCCGAATCACCTGGCACCCCGTGACCTTATGTTTCTCCCATTCGTTATTCCTATCTGCCGCAAACACCGGGTTGGTTGGCAGCTTCTTCCAGTTCAAACCATCACTGCTCGTAGCATACCCGATAGCGTTCGGCTCATATTGCTCGCCCGCTGAGTACCACATCAGGTATGTTTTCGTTTCACCGTCCCACAGAACGTGGGGACACATAACCGCTGCACCTTCCCATGATTTCTCCGGTGACAATACAGGCTTGGCACTGGCCCGTTCCCACGTCACCCCGTCCACACTCGTGGCGTACCCAATCCAAGAGCGGTCGCTCATCTGGCCTGTATACCACATATGATAATTGTTCTCGCGCTTAATAACGGCAGGGCGGTTCACCCGGCCTTCCCAGCCAGACCTTGACCTCGGCCCTAATACAATCCTCGGCTCGCTCCAGCTAATCCCATCGGAGCTTTCGACAAGAGCAATCGATCTTTTTGGCCGCCACGAAAAATACATGCGGTAAGTGTTTACCTCATCCAACACCGATACATCGAAACATGTGCCGAGTTCACCACCGAGAACAGGATTCTTCTCATACTTACGCCAGCCGGCACTGCTCTCGCTTGTTCGTGCCTGCTTCTCTTGTTTAGTCGGTGGCAATTGGCCTGTTACTCGCCCGATGGTTTCTGATTGTGCAGTCTCTTTGCCATTTGCAAACACCAGCAGTCCTTTTCCCTTGTTGTATTTCCTGCCGGTCTTGTCCCATACGATTGTGATAATCCGCCCGTGGTACAGCACGTTATCCAGGCAGAACCAGTCCCATGTATCAGCATCAACAAGCGGATTGACCTCCACGACATCATCCGGCCGAGGCCGAAGACCAACAAGGCCCGAAATTATCAAATCGCAGTAACTGGAATGATTATAATCCTTGCCGCGCTCTTTGCCTCCTTTTCCCGCGTCCCACGTGCCGTCCCTCCAGCTTTTCAATCGCGTCCGCGATAACCAGTCACCGGTGTGGGGATTCAGGTTCTCATCAATCCAAGGCACAATCCGCCCGTCTTCCCGCTTGAGTTGGTGACTTTTCGTATAGATTTTCAGCGCCTCAAAATAATCGCTTTTACTGATAGCGTCCTGATTATAGTTATTCAGCAGGTTGGCTAACCCCACTAATGTTTGAGTGGTCGCAAAGGGCCAGCTCGGCCCGTTCCACTGGCACTCGTGACCCTGATACGAAACCGAAAATTTAGGATGACGCTGTTCCGCCGTTGTCGGCCCGAACGGAGCATAAAATCCTTTCGGGTCCATTAACTGCTTCCACGCTTCTTCATAACCCGCATCCGGCAGATTGAAGTACCAGGGCACATAGCCATGCAGTTCACGCACATCAACAAGCTGCTCTGATTTGCGGGCAAGCGTCTTGAAAAATTTCGCATCGTCGTCCCAGAGTTTATCCAGAACGAGTCGCTTGACTCTTTCTGCTTCGGCCTTATACTTTGCTGCAATATCATCACTGCCTGCCAGCTCCGCAATCTTCGCGATAGCCACGGCATCGCCGTACATATAGGAATTGATCGTGGCGCGCTTCCCGCTCCCGCCTATGGAGACTTCCATACCGTCCCGGTCATCAATTTGCCAGAATAGACCATCCGGCTCAAGCCTCGATTTCTCCCACGCCTTATAGTTCTCGACCAGGTCCGCAAGCAGGTCGGTAACGTGTTGCTTATCCGCTGTTACCGAATACCTCGCCCACATTGCATCCGCAGCCCAGAAGCTGTAACTTCGCACGCTGCCGCCTTTTCGGAACCAGAACACCGCGTAATCCTCTAAGTATTTCCCGTTGTGCAGCCATCGACCCTCGTAAAAATGATGACCGGCAGGGCAGTTAATGGTATTGTGCTTGCCCGACCATCCGACCTTCGGCAGAAACTCGGTAATAACGAATCCATCCGGCGTCAGCTTTATATGTTTGCGGTATGTCCACCACCGAAAGTAATACGTCCGCTCGAAATCCTTGTCGGGACACTCAAACAGCGGAACGTTCGCCTTCAAAAACTCCCACGCCTTCTCGTTGGGAAAATACTGAACGTAAAGCTGCTCATCATTTTCGTTGAACGTATCGACATAATGTTTGAACGAATCTGCCTTCAGTACAGCCGCATTTTGCCCCTCGCCTGCCATAACCGTACTCAGCGCTAAAGATACGCATAGAAAGGTCGAAAACATAAATCCGGTATGTAGATGTTTCATTCTCATCCTCACCTCCTTCAAAATATCAACAACGAAGTCTAATGTGAAGCATCCTGACCTGTTTCGAGTGAGCCGATTAGTTCTTTGATATCCGAAATATTATTGCGGGCGCAATATTTTTTTATACCGTCTATGATTTTGACCGAGCATCCCGGCTCAATAAAATTCGCTGTCCCCACCGCCACCGCCGATGCACCCGCGATAATAAATTCGATAGCATCCGAAACCGTCCTGATTCCCCCCATCCCCAGAATCGGTATTCCTAAACTTTTTGTCACCTCGTTGTAAACCTTGTTCACTAAGTAAACCGCTATCGGCTTTATTGCCGGCCCCGACAATCCACCCGTCCTGTTCGCCAGAATCGGCTTGCGTGTTTCAATATCGATAACCATCGCGGTAAACGTATTTATCAGGCTGAGCGCATCAGCACCGGCGTCAACCGCTACCTGCGCAATCACGCTGACATCCGTAACCGCAGGGGCCAGCTTCACCATCAATACCTTGTCACCGGCCACCTTTTTCACCGCCGAAGTAACCTCAGCAACTTGCGATGGGTCCGTGCCAAAACTTATCCCGCCCAGTTCAACATTGGGACAGCTTATGTTCAGCTCAAGCCCGGCTATCCCTCGCTCGCCAGCCAGCCGCTCCGCGACCGCAACGTATTCATCAATCGTCTCACCCGCTATGTTAACGAATACCGCACAGGATAGCTTCTCGATGATAGGCAGTTTTTCTTCAACGAAGGCGTCCAATCCGATGTTTGCCCATCCGATGGCGTTAAGCATCCCCGAATCGGTCTCAACAATCCTTGGCGTAGCATTACCCTTCCGCGGCTTCAGAGTGATACTTTTCGTTGTAAATCCGCCCAGCGAGTTTACATCCATAAAGTCACTCAACTCGTCTGCATACCCGCACGTCCCCGACGCCGTAAACACCGGATTCGCTAATTTCAATCCCGCAAATTCAACCGAGATATCAACACTTTCTTCCATAAGCAAAACTACGAACTAAAAACTACGAACTAAAAACTATTTCTTTACTATCAAACACCGGGCCATCCGTACAGCACGTCTTATAGACGCTTTCGCCCGGACTATCTGTTTTGCATTCTATAGCACAGCTCTGGCAGATGCCAATCCCGCAGGCCATCCGCCGTTCCATACTCACCTGACAGTCAATGTTTCGCTCTTTCGCAATCTCAGCCATCCGCGCCAGCATCACCTCAGGCCCGCAGCTATAAATAACCATACTCTCGCCGGCTAAATCAGACTTTCCAAGCCATTCCAAAAGGCAGTCTGTTACAAGCCCGGCAAAACCGGCCGATCCGTCATCCGTTGCAACCAGCGATTTCACACCATACATGGCAAACTCAGGCAGTGAAAACTCCAACTGCTGCGCAATCTTATCCAGTTGTCGCTTGAATGGTAGTCCATCCTTCGTCTTGGCGCCGGCAAATGCAATAACGTCAATATCAGGAAAGTCGGCCGTAAGAATCTTCGCCAGATGCTGCAGTGGCCCGGCCCCCATCCCGCCGGAAACCAGGATCGCCGTTTTCTTGCCCTCCGGCACACTAAAGCCATTACCCAAAGGCCCAATCACGCTGACCGAATCACCTGCCGACAACGTCGTCATCCGCAGGCTGGCAGGCCCAACAACGCAATAGAGAATTTCAACAGAAGTCTTGTCGTCCCTGGTTGTAACATTGGCAAAACTAAAAGGCCTTCGCAGCAGTACCTTCCGCTCAGCCGCATCTTTCAAATCTTCCGGTATATTTTCCGCCGCCGGCAGGGCGGCACTCGAAAGGTCCAACTGCACGAACTGTCCAGCCTGTATTTTACTGAACGCCTCCGCGCCCGCGCCCGAAAAGTCCAGCCCAAGCCGATAGAATCGCTGCCCAATCTGCTTATTCGCATAGACGGCAGCCGAATATTCCCCCCTCTTCACCGTTGAGCCTTCTTCCGACATAGATACCTGTTATAAAAATAGCCTTACTATAAATATTCTATACACGCAGGTGTCACTTTCAAAGCAAACCTTCATAAACCAGGATACCATCCACAACTTTGCAGATGTGAACGGCGTACTTATCGGCAAACTCAGGGTGACTCCGCGGGTACGCTGTATCGACTGCCTGCTGGACCGCTTCGACACTTTCCGCCCGAACAAGTGCACCCGATGCTCCCTTATCGCCGCCGCCCAACATACGCTCTCCCAAAACACCTGGCACCGTCCGAACAATATCACACATCGTCTCCAGTTCAGCACCCGAAATCTTATAATCATCCCGCAGCCCGATGCCGTCTTCCCTGAATATTTCGCCTACGGTTTCAATATCACCGGCCTTCCACGCTTCTAACATTTTATAGAACCGGTTTTGCGCTCCGAATATATACTTCAGCCGGTCGCACAAGTCAGGATAACTCTCACCGAACTCGGACATAATCTTCTCATAGAGCCTCTCATCCTTAACGTCCGCCAAACAGGTAACATCATAACCTGCCTTGCCTACTATCGAAGCCAGCTCCTCGCATTCCCCGCGCCGAATCTTGTAAGTTGACTTCTCTAAGCCCGGCCGCTCCGTCCCCGTATCCAAAACCACGATACGAAAATCGGTGGCACCCGCCCCAAGTTGGACATAATCTATAGTCCTCTTGGCCGGGTTATAATAAGTCCCCATGCCTTCACGTCCGAACAGTACCATTATCTGGTCGAGCTTCCCGCACGGCGAACCGATATAGTCATTCTCTACCGCCTGAGCCAAATCCACAATCGCCATCTTGTCTTCTATCTCGATCCCATTGGCTTCAAACAGTGACAAAATCAGATTCAGACTCAAGGACGCCGACCGGCTCATCCCGCCGCCGGGGATGTTCCCGTAGATAACGCCGTCAATACCTTGTTTGAGTTTATAACCTTCTCGCCTTAAGATATAATCAATCCCGTATGGAAAACGCCCCCACGTCTCGGCGACGGCCTCCGACTTCGGCTCAGGAACATCACCTAACTTGAATTCGATAATCCCATCATCCGGAAAGTTACCGCTGAATAGTTTGATTCTATCTGTACCGTTCGGCTTATAGGCCATCCAGATAAACCGGTCTGTTGCCACCCCGAAAAGCTCCGTGCCGTTATAGTCACCATGCTCGACACCAAGACAGAACCGTGATGAGCTTCTGCGCACCTTAGCGCCGTTAATATCCAGCCCGTTTTGCTGGGCCAGCCCTTTCAACTTTTCTACCATTTCCTTATCAATTGAGCTTGCCGGCATTCTTTCGTTCCTCGTTTGTTATCTCTATTACCAGAAAATGATGTAAAGAACTACTGTCAGGAACACCACAAAAAGGCCGAAGTACACAGAACCCTTCGACCAGTTCAACTCTATTTTCGTTTGCTCCGGCAGTATGATTCGTTCCTTCATCGGCCTGATCAATGTCAATAACAGCAGGATGGCCGCAATGGCGCCTACTGTGATTCCCATACGGTTCAGAAATGCCATATCACTCCAGCCGAAGAACAGAATCCCGTAGATAATCGGGCTAAGAATCAGACCCAGGACTCCGCAATACCTCGGCGTCCTTTTCACAAACAATCCAAACAGGAAAATCGTCAGCACGCCGGGCGATACGAATCCCTGGAACTCTTGAATGTAAGCGAAAGCGCCCTTGAATTTCGGGTTTGCCAATACCGGCGCTATTAAACACCCGATGAACACGCCTATCGGCACGCAGCAGCGGCCTACCCACACTAAAACGCTCTGTGCAGCTTTCTTGTTGAACCATTCCCTGTAAATATCCATCGTAAATATCGTCGAAGCTGCGTTCAACATCGATGCCAGAGAGCTTATCACCGCTCCCATCAGCGCCGCTAATACAAATCCCCGCAGGCCGTGCGGAGTCAGATACCGAATCAACAGCGGAAAAGCACCATCGTAATCATAGCCCACCAGTTCCTGCCGGACTTCAACATCCGGGTGACTCTCGTCCACGCCTTCGAGTAATTCTCCGTTGATTGCGCTGAGGTCCTCGCCCTCCGGAGCAGCCTTACCCAGTACTGCTGCATTGAACTCCAGCACCTCGCCGGCAAGCTGCGGCTTCAAATGCGCAAAGTCGCCGTCGAATGGAATAACCATCCCCGCTTCAGCCGGTTTTGTCTTGGCCTGGGCAAATGCCTCTAACACGGGCTTGTTCAGAGACTCCAGGTTCATTGCGTTCTCCTGCATCTTACCCGCATATAAGGTGAATGCAATTATCCCCGGAATGCACACAATAAAAGGAATAATCAGCTTCAAAAATGCCGCAAACACAATGCCCCTTTGACCTTCACGCAGAGAGTGGGCTCCGAGCGTCCTCTGCATAATATATTGGTTCAGGCCCCAGTAATAGAAGTTTGGTATCCAGATCCCCAACAGCAATGCCGTCCACGGAAGAAATGTGCTCGCACGAGGCAGCACCATGTGCATATGGGCCTCTTTTAGCGCCGAGAACTTCTCACCGAACGCTGCACCCTCACCTATACCTAATGATTTAGTCACTGCTGCAGCATTGATCCCCTCGAACCTCCCCGGATTGTCCAGGGCCATAAACGCAAGCACCATTATCACCGCACCGCCGATTATCAATGCCGACCCCTGAATCAGGTCCGCCCAGGCGCACGCCTTCAGGCCTCCTGCTGCAACATATATACCAGCCAGGATACCGACAAACCAGGAGAGCGTCGTGATGTTGATAGGTATGCCCATCAACTCTTCCTTAAACAACGGGTTCAATGCCTTGGCTCCGAGATATATCACCGTAGGAATTGTCACTCCCAAATAGATGATTACCATCAACAGCGACATAACTAATCGGGATGTGTGATTAAAACGGTACTCTAAGTACTCAGGTATCGTGAAAATACCGCTCTTGAGAAACTTCGGCAGAAAGAAAAACGCCACCACAACCAGAGTTATCGCAGCGACCCATTCATAGCTCGCTACCGCCAGACCAATCGAGCCCTTGGCCGCCTGGCCCGACATCCCGACAAACTGCTCGGCCGAGATGTTAGCCGCGATTAGGGAAAATCCTATCAACCACCATTTAAGGCCCCGACCCGCAAGAAAATAATCCTCGCTGGTTTTTTCTTTCCGGCTCTTGAACAGGCCTACCGTAATGACACAAGCGAAGAATACCGCCAATATCCCGATGTCTAAGTGACTTAATTCCATAATGAATCCCTTTCTTTTTGCTTTCCTGTCCTTTTATCTCAAAAAGGTGTCCTTTTTGAAATACACCGCCTATTGGCGTCCTTGCTTTAGCCATTCTAATCATATTGCCCGCCATTATAGCTTCTTTGTGATGAACCGCAATAAAATAGAAACCTGTAAATTCTGAATACGAAAGCTTCACAAAAATAACATCATAATTATCCGGATTCATAAATTATGTATCTAAGGATGGTACAATGCTAATGAACGGACATGGTCTGCTCTTATGATGGTCAATCGCTTTCTTGAGATCGTAAGGTAAATGGCGCCAAATTATTCTGAAACTGTTGTTTCCTGAACAAAGACAAATCATTGCTCTTCAAAAACGCTTCGTTTATTGATTCTGTTATATCCCACTCTACTCGAATTCCTGTATGCTCAGCTTTGCAGTGCCTCAAGGGTATCTATTACAACCGGAATGTATGTGTAAGCCGGCCCCCCACCCATCATTACCGCTACCGAAGCCGCTTCAAGGATCTGCTCTTTGGTCGCCCCTGCATCGAGACAATTTTCCACGTGGCCTTTGATACAGGGCACACAGCACTTGGCAACACCAATACCAAGAGCAATAAGCTCTTTTTCTCGCACCGACAATGCCCCGTCCTTCATAACTTTATGAAACAGTCCTGCAAAACCGTTGACTGTATCGGGAATTTGCTCTTTCATCTTTGCCACATCACTTTTGAACTTTTCAAAAAATTCCTTGATTTCATTACCCATAACACATCCTTTCTCAAGAAAATTTTTATCTTTTCATAAAAGCTTCGGGAAGTGATTCGATGATGTCCGGTGCCATTAGGCTGACTTGGCCCTTTTTTTCTGCTGCGATGTCGCCGGCTAAACCGTGAATGTAAACGCCAAGCACAGTAGCATCAAAGTTGTCTAAACCTTGGCCCGCCAGGGCGGTTATGGCACCTGTTAAAACATCACCGGCCCCGGCTGTCGCCATACCCGGATTGCCGGTTTTATTGACATATACTTTTTCCCCATCGCTAACGACTGTCCCCGCGCCCTTCAGTGCTACCACCGTTTTGGTTCGCCGTGCTAATTCTGCCGCCTGCTGCTGACGGTCGCCCGGCAGCTCTTCTCTAAAAACTCCCGACCATAATCTTTTCATCTCGCCCGGATGGGGTGTCAAAATCAGCTCTGCTTTCAGTTTGGCCGGCCAGTCCTTCATCTTCGCCATGTTGTTTAAGCCGTCCGCATCTATAATCAGCCGCAGCCCATCTTCTTCCAACAGAGCCATAAGGACCGACTGAAGTCCGCCGCTGACACCAACACCAGGCCCGAACGCCAGTACATCGTTGTCACTTACAGCATCAAGTATGGTATTGATTGCCTTGGCCGATATTTGACCCACGTGGTTTTCGGCTAAGGCGATAGTGGTAAAGGATGGCTCGATGGACGCCACTATCTCAAGAACGCTTTTCGGCGTCGCAACTCGCACAAGCCCGGCTCCGCAGCGCAGCGCTGCCCGGCCGGCAAGCGCCGCAGCCCCGCTCATGCCGACACTTCCGGCAATAATACATACCTTCCCAAAGTCGCCTTTGTGAGCATCAGCCGCTCGCGGCTTTAGCTTCGGAATTTCATTTATAGTCTGCAATTTCATTTGTTTGCTTCTATCTTTTTATTCATAAGTGTAGCCGTAACCGCCGCGGAAAAACCACCGTCTATATTGACCACGCTGACACCCGCTGCACAACTATTGAGCATTGTCAAAAGCGCCGACAATCCTTCGAAGCTCGAACCATAACCGACACTCGTCGGCACCGCAATCACCGGACAGCTAACCAATCCTCCCATCACGCTGGCCAATGCCCCATCCATCCCCGCCACAACGATAATAACATTAGCGTTCTGCAGTTTTGGCAGATGCCCGAACAATCTATGCAGGCCCGCTACTCCCACGTCACAAATAGTCTCTGTACGTTGCCCCATAATCTCGGCCGTCACTCTTGCTTCCTCTGCAACCGGAAGGTCCGCCGTCCCTGCAGTAACTATTGGCAGAACCGTCTTCGACTCAGGCAGCTCCTTTTGCTCAAGCACAATTGCCTTGGCTAATTTCTCATATCGAGCTTTTGAAAATTTCTTTGTCTTGACCAGCTCTTCGAAAACGTCTTCCTCGGCCCGTGTAGCAAGAACATTATTGCCTTTCGCCGCCAGACTTCCGAATATTTTGATTATTTGTTCTGTTGTTTTGTTGGGACAATAAATAACTTCCGGAAAGCCCCGCCGGATTTGCCGATGGTGGTCCACGCACGCAAATCCCAAATCCTCGAACGGAAGATGCCGAAGCTTTTCGACCGCCTCATCGACACCGGTTTTGCCGCTCTTAACTTCACCTAATAATTTTTTTAATTGTTCAACTTGAATATCTCACCTTCCTTTCCCGCTTTCTTCTTTAAGCAGGAATTCTTTAATCAACGTCCAGCATGCTTCGTCGCACCCCTTTTCCACCTCGCCTCCGCCCTGATTGGAAGCCACCAGAACAGCAAAGTTACGCTTTGGCGCCATCCACACTACTGCATAGCTCATTGTATTGCTCCCGGAATGTGTCAGCACCTTACCTCCTGCCCAATCTCTTTTCGTTACCTTCCATCCCGGTGCGTAATCCACGCCGAAACCCGCCGTGTGCAGCAGCTCAAATGTCTCGCTCTTGAGCAGCCCTCCCTTACCTTTTGGTCCCTTCAGGTGGGCGGTTATAAACTTGGCCCAATCCTTGATTGAGCAGTGCACCGTGCCGCCCGGCCCTAATACCGGGGGATTATCACTTAAACGACCCGGCTCGACCGCGATGAGCTTCTCGTCCTTTATCCTATGTTGCCACGGTTCGTCAATTTTGCCCGGCGTACCCATTGCCCCGAAGCCGGCTGTCGTCATACCAAGAGGCTTAAACAGCATTTCTTTCATTAGAGTTTCCCAAAGTGTTTTCATAGCTCGCTCGGCCATCACGCCTGCAATAGAATACCCTGCATTCGAATAAATATATTTCGTGCCCGGCGTTGCTTCGGGTTCCTGGCTGAGTATCATTCTTGTGTATGCTGCTCGCTGTTCCATAGCAGAGCCGCCCAGATTGTGCATATCCATAAACGTTTTTCCCTTGGGCCAGCTTCGGTTCGCAGAAGGCAATCCCCCTCGGTGGGCAAGAATATGTTTTAGTGTAACATCTCGATACTCCGGATGCATATCGTCGGCCATATCCGGAAACGCTTCAATCAATGTCGTGTCCCATTTGAGTTTGCCGCGTTCGACCAATATGGCGATGAGGGTGGCCGTCATCGCCTTGGTGCACGAGCCGATATGGAATTTGTCGTCAGATGTCACTTTCACATCGCTCCCAATTTTTCGCACCCCGCTTACGCCCAATGCCGCCGTTTGTCCCTCCAAAATAACCGCGCCTGCTAATGCCGGCAAATCGTATTTCTTACGGATCGGTTCAAGCAGGGTCGTAAGGTTTCTCGACCGTGCATATAGAGCCTCCGCACATCCTAAAACAGACAATACGATTGCCAGAAAGATAGCACAAATTGTATTTCGTTGCGTACCCATCATTTAATCAACCTGACGCCTTTGGCTCAAGGCTCAAGTCCGCAAAGAGCTTGGCCTTATACTTATAATACGCCAGAGAGGCTACCATAACCGCATTATCGGTGCAATATTGTTTTGGCGCGACTAACAGTTTTTTAGGTGGTACTGCCGTCTCGCACATTGTTTGCAAACGAGTTCGCAGCTCATTATTTGCCGCCACTCCGCCGCCGAGCAGAACTGTTTTTGCCCCGATTCTTTCAGCAGCCCGCTCCGTCTTTTTAATGAGTACATCTACCACCGCCGTCTGAAATGACGCTGCAATGTCGGCGATTTCCTGCTTGCTCATCGAACCGACTTTGTCCTCGCCTTTCATATCCTGACCGCGGCAGTAATACAGCACAGCGGTCTTAATACCGCTGAATGAAAAATCCAAAGAGTCAGGCCCAAGCAGCGACCGCGGAAATTGGATGGCCTTGGGATTCCCTTTCTCTGCTGCTTTTTCAATACTCGGCCCGCCCGGATAGGGCAGTCTCAAAATATTTGCGACCTTATCGAACGCCTCGCCTGCTGCATCGTCTATCGTCGAGCCTAAAAGTTCCGGCTCAAGAGGGGACCGGTAATCGTAAAGACTCGTATGACCGCCGGAGACGATTAAAGCAACCGCCGGAAGTTGCAAATCCTTTTCACCCAGAACCGCTGACTGTAAATGGGCGTGTAGATGATTGATTGCTATGAGCGGCTTCTCCCACATAAGCGCCAGAGTCTTGGCTGCGGTGACACCGATTATCAGGGAAATGGTCAGCCCCGGCTGATTCGCAACCGCAATGGCATCAATATCGTCTTTGCTCACTTCTGCCTGCTCGATGGCCTCGCTTATCACAGGATAGATTTGCTCGATATGGGCACGCGATGCGATTTCAGGTACAACGCCGCCGTATTTCTCGTGAAGTTTTGTTTGCGAAGCCACTACCGATGATTTGATAATCTTGCCGTCGGCGACCACCGCCGCCGCCGTCTCATCGCAGCTCGTCTCTATGCCCAGAATATTTATGGATTTCACCTGCATAAAAGTGATATTAGTTAAACAATCTGAATCCGTCAATATCAGAAAGCCGTGTGGACCTGTGGATTGATAAAAAAAGGTCCTGAGACGGAACGAAACAATCTAATTCTTCAAGTCTTCGCTACGCTTGATTTTCTCGATGTCCAACTCACGGATATAGTCGATAAGGTTCTGCCAGCCTGTATAAAACCCAAATCCACCTTTGATCATCTCTGTGATTGCTTCGTCCTTGCTCCAGCCCTGCACGGCGATACGGTAAATCGCGCACATCGTCCCCGTGCGGTCGGCCCCACGCTGGCAATGCACAAATGCCGGCGTGCGGTTCGGATCGGTAGTAATCTTCAAAAAGCGGACCACCTCTTTGTCCTCCGCGTGCCACGTCTTCATATAGATATGCTCATAAGATAATCCGGTATCTCCAATCTCCCCGTGGTCGGAATG
>CAYVIT010000060.1:0-18371 GCA_964451425.1 uncultured Pirellulales bacterium | reverse complement strand
CGTTTTTTTCCGCCTGCCCGGCCTTTATGGCTGCGCGGCTTCTTCGGCTTGGCTTCGCTGACACTCAACTCCCGTTCTTTGAAATCCGTGCCGTTCACTTCCTCGATGGCCTTCTGGGCTTCCTCCTGAGATGGCATTTCGACAAAGCCGTATCCTTTTGTTTTACCCTTGAACTTATCCATTACCAAACGGACATCTGTAACTTGGCCGAACTTTTCAAAAAGTGCTCTTAAGTCGTTGGCGACGACATCAGACGGCAAATTACCAACGTAAATATCCATTTTTTTATTCCTTATCTTTTAATTAAAACCCATCCGGAAATACAGATTGTTAACATTTAACTTGTACGGTTATTCTATCCGGCCTGCCCGAAAGATGCAACCACCAAATATAAAACATAAAAATTAAGTTGCCCCGGCTTACCGGTCGCGTGCGCCGGGCGACGAGCGATAAATTTATTTGACTTTTTTATGCTTTTAGGTATTTTTAACGTTCGTTGGCAGGCATAGGGCCTAACTTGTGGCTTGTTCCATTATAACTTATTTGCTGATTTGCTTGCGGAGGCCGAAAGATGGACGAATTTGAGTCTGACGATGAGATTCTGGAGCTGGCAATCTCCAGAGAAGAAGATGCTAACAAGTTTTTCCTGGCACTGGCAGCCCGGGTGAAGAAACCTGAAATGCGCAAGGTTTTTGAGGATTTGGCAGCCGAAGAATTAGAACACAAGGCCAGGCTCGAACTGGAGATTATAAAGAAAGGCAGGGTCGTAACAGCTACGGAAAAGCTGGAGCTTGAAGAGGAATCTGATACTGAGGTTGTTAGACAAATGCTGGATATGGATTATAAGGACATGCTGCTTATGGGGATGCAGAAGGAAGAGTCGTCGTTTCGGCTGTACGTCGATTTGGCGTCACGAGTTTCAGGCGAAGATGCCTACGAGACCCTTCTGGCGCTGGCTGAGGAGGAGGTCAAGCATAAAATGCGGTTTGAGATGGAATACGACAGCCTGATGAAAGCACGTTAATCGGGGTTGAGTAAATGCGTTCATGAGTTGATGAGTTGCGGGTCACATTCGGCAGGGAGATGGAACGGATTGAGTGAGGAAAGATTTATGAAGACTATAAAGGGATTTTGGCAGCATAAGAATGGCAAGGTATACGCTATCCAAAGCACGACGTTAGGGGAGATTGTGGGCGCGGCCGGGCCGTTCGACCCGGATGACGTCGGCGATTTGGAGAATTACGATTACACGCCGGCCATAGTCGAATGGGTTAAAAGGGCGCTGGCCGAGCACAAATTGCATAGATTTAAGTAGCAGGCAGTAGAGTTGGGCTAAGTTTCTCGTCCCCGCGTAGCTGTGCCCGCGGAATCGGGTAGCGGGTAGCCACGCATCCACTCATCTGATATGGAACGCCCTTCGGCCGAAAGGATTCAGCTTGAGACTTTTCTTACCAGCGACACTCTTGTTATCAGCATTAAGCAGAGAAAGACATTGGCGCAGATTATTTCGATTGTCGGCCGGTACTCGCTGATGTTTAGATGAGTGTGCAGGTGTGTGCCGAAATGTGTAAGGCTGGATACTATCAGCTTCGTTTGAATACCAGGCAGAACATCAAGGTATTTTGCCAGACATAACCCCGATACGGACAAAACGACCGCAACCAGCACTGTTAGAATTGCCGCTTTTTTTATTTTGTTCCGCGTCATATTATCCCCCATATATTTGTTTTCTTATGTTAAAAGAATTATACCAGAAAAGGCTTCTCAATTCAAGCAGATATGGGCCGAACCCGATTGTAAAGGGCAATTTCGCAAGATTGACTGAAACAGGTGTGGTTTTATAGGACACCGCGAAAAGTTTTTTCCAGCAAAAAACCTGAAAATTGTGTTGTGCTGATGGCCGGGAACGGCTACAATTATACAAAGATTGGGACGCGAAGCGGAAGAAGTAAATTGTGAATGTTGAAAAAGTCAATTGGGTCTGCAAAAATAGGAGGGTACTTTAATTGATAATTGATGAGTGATTCCGCCATAGGCGGATATTCGATATTGATTAGTGAGATTGCCGCGTCGCGTCCCACGTACGCTCCTCGCAATGACAAGGAGAATATCGAATATCGAACAAGGAACTCGGAACATCGAAGTGACAATGCGAGATACACTTCACGCTTCACGAGATGCGAACTACGCTCTAATGATGTCGGTGATTTTCATAAGTCGGGAGGTGTTGTCACGTTCGGCTTCGGCGAGTTTGTCGAAGATGAATCGTATCGTCTCATCCAGTTCGGGAATCACGACGTGCTCCAATACGTTTACCCTTCGGCGGGTCATCTGAAGCTCGGTGGCCAGCAGGCGGGCCTGCTTTTCCTTTTCAGCCAATTCAATTAAAGAATCAAAGGCACGCTCCAAAGCCAGTAGGGCGACGTCCAGCTCGCCGGAGGTTGTTGCGTAGCCATAACAGATAATCTCGCCTTCCATTTCCTTGGACAAGTGCGGGACCTTTACATTCATCACGCGGGCGAACTCTATAGTCAGCGAAAACTTCTTTGTGGGTACTTCGAGGGCGGCCTTTATGTCTTCCGGCTCCATTGATGCACGGGCCAGCATGAACCGACGGAATGTCTCCGAAAGCTCGGACTCGACTTTCCGGCGTAACGGCCTGATGAGGCGCGCTATGCGAATCAACTGTCGCGATATCTCATCTCGTTTTTCGCTGAGCAGACGATGGCCCCTGCGGGCCAAAGCCACCCGCTTACGCAGGTATAAAAGCTGCATTCGAGTTGCATTTACAGAAGTAAGCACAAGGAGTACCTTTAAAGTAAATCCTAAATACTAATTTCTAAATTCTAAACAAATTCGAATTTCAAAATATCTAATGTTCAAAACCTGCTTAATTTTGAGTTTTACGTTATGGTTTTACACTTTGCATTTTCAGTTTTCAGCTTGCGGTTTCGCTTTGCGGAACTTTGGCATATATTTTTCTATCAGCTTTATATCAATTCGTTTTAGCTCGACGTTTTCGAACATGCTGAGCAGCTCCCAGCCGAGGTCGAGGGTCTGTTCGACCGTGCGATTTTCATAATAGTCCTGCGAGACGTATTCGGCCTCGAATTTGTCGGCGAAGGTCATGTATTTCTTATCTTCATCCGAGAGGGCGGCTTCGCCCATAATGGTTGCCAGCTCCTGTGCCTCTTTTCCGCGTGCATAAGCGGCGTAGAGCTGGTTGTAAAGGTCGGCGTGGTCTTCGCGTGTCTTGCCTTGGCCGATGCCTTTATCTTTGAGACGTGAGAGGCTCGGCAAAACGTCCACGGGCGGAGAGATGGCCTTTCTGTGCAGCGAGCGGGAGAGGATAATCTGGCCCTCGGTTATATAGCCGGTCAGGTCGGGGACGGGATGTGTCTTGTCGTCCTCGGGCATAGTGAGTACGGGGACCATTGTAATGGAGCCCTTTTTGTTTTTGATTCGGCCGGCCCTTTCGTAAACGGTTGCCAGGTCTGTGTAGAGATAGCCGGGGTATCCACGCCGGCCGGGGACTTCTTTTCTGGCGGCACTGATTTCGCGAAGGGCCTCGCAGTAGTTGGTCATATCATTTAAGATTACCAGCACGTGCATATCCAGCTCGAAGGCCAGGTATTCGGCGGCGGTGAGCGCGAATCGCGGAGTTGCTATACGTTCGATTGCCGGGTCGTTTGCGAGATTTATGAACATGACGGCACGCTCGATGGCTCCTGTTTCGTGCAGGTCGTTGATGAAGAACTGGGCGGCTTCGAACGTGATACCCATCGCGGCGAAGACGACTGCGAAGGCCTCGGCCTTGCCCAGTACCGTTGCCTGCCGGGCAAGCTGAGCGGTTATCTGGTCATGGGGCAGGCCTGCACCGGAGAAGACGGGCAGCTTCTGGCCCCGGACGAGGGGGTTCAGGCCGTCGATTGTTGATATGCCCGTCTGGATGAACTCGTTCGGATAGTCGCGTGCATAGGGATTGATAGGCCTGCTGTTTATATCGAGGCGTTTGTCCGGGATGATAGCGGGGCCGCCGTCTTTGGGTTCGCCGAGGCCTGTAAAGACCCTGCCAAGGATTTCGGGCGATACGGCCAGCTCGAGCGGCTTTGCCAGGAACCGGACGGTGCTCCTGGTGACATCAAGGCCTCGGGTTCCCTCGAATACCTGGACGAGGACCTTGTCGTTTTCGACCTGTAGGATTTGGCCGTGACGTATTGAACCGTCG
The DNA here is from genome assembly GCA_964451425.1 of uncultured Pirellulales bacterium. Classification (GTDB taxonomy): domain Bacteria; phylum Planctomycetota; class Phycisphaerae; order Sedimentisphaerales; family Anaerobacaceae; genus CS2-K091. The sequence continues at coordinate 14,143 of CAYVIT010000060.1, read as the reverse complement.
GCCAGCTCGATGTCGACGATATGTCCGTATTTGGCCTCGTCGACCATCTCGACCATCATCAACGGGCCTGCAATACTTGCCACTGTTTGATATTCTTTTATAGACAACATTCTAAACTCCTGTTTCGTGACTCGTCGCTCGTGACTCGATTTAGAAATCACGATTCGTGTTCAGACTATTTAAGTTACTGCTGCGGTTTGCAATTGTTTCATTTGCTGCTCGATGGTATCCCTTATTTGAGTAACTTTGTTTAACTCGTCCTGCGGGACGTATTTTGCCCTTGCGATTTCTTCCCGCACCGCCAGTTTGAAGATGTCTGCTGTTTCGACACCGGCGTCAATGGCGACAAGCGCCTGCTTGTGAAAGTGCAGGATGGTTTTTAACATCTCGTACTGCTTGGGCATCGAGGTGTGGGTATCGACATCGTGAAAGGCATTCTGATGCAGGTAGTCTTCACGAATCGACCTGGCCGACTCAAGGGCCAGCCTGTCCTTGGGTGACAAGGCTTCGGCCCCCACGAGGCGAACAATCTCAAGAAGCTCGGCCTCCTGTTCCAACAAGGCCATAGCCTCGACAGTCATTTTTTCCATTTCGAGTCCCTGGTCTTTGTCTTCGAAGGCATCTTTCAAAGTATCCTTATAGAAGGAATAGGATGTGAGCCAACTTATGGCGGGGAAATGCCTCTGATAGGCGAGCCTTCCCTCGAGTGACCAGAAGACTTTGACGACGTGTAATGTGGCCTGCACGACGGAATCCGAGAGGTCGCCGCCTGGCGGGCTTACGGCACCGATAATGGATAAAGTACCCTCCCGTTCGGGATTGCCGGAACAAATTACGCGGCCTGACCTTTCGTAGAAGGCGGCGATGCGGGCGGCGAGGTAGGCGGGGTAGCCTTCTTCGGCGGGCATTTCTTCCAGACGGGTGGATATTTCACGCATTGCTTCGGCCCATCGGCTGGTGCTGTCGGCCATTAAGGCCACGACATAACCCATATCACGGAAGTACTCGGCGATGGTGATGCCGGTGTAGACGGAGGCCTCTCTGGCAGCTACGGGCATATTGGATGTGTTTGCAATCAGGACGGAACGCTTCATCAGGGGTTCGCCGCTGCGGGGGTCTTTGAGCTCGGGAAATTCCATCAAGACGTCGGTCATTTCGTTGCCGCGTTCGCCACAGCCGACATAGACGACAACGTCTGCATCGACCCATTTTGCGAGCTGGTGCTGAACGACGGTTTTGCCGGTTCCAAAGGGGCCGGGGACACAAGCGGTGCCACCCTTTGTGACGGGGAAGAAGCTATCGATAACTCGCTGGCCCGTGACAAGGAGTGAAACCGGCGTGAGGCGGTCCTTTAACTGCCGGGGGTTGCGGACGGGGCACTTCTGCATTAATTTCAACTCTGTTTCGGTCCCGTTTTCGGCGACGCAAACGGCGATGGTTTCTTCAACCGTGTATTCACCTTCGGTTATTTTTTGGACGGTTCCGGAGATTCCGGCAGGGACCATAATTTTGTGCACAATTTGCGTGGTTTCCTGTACTTCGCCTATGATATCGCCAAGGGCTACTTTTGTTCCGTCAGATATGGAGGGTTTGAAGTGCCATTTCTTTTCACGGTTCAGGCCTGGCATCATGTTGCCTCTGCTCATGAAAGCACCTTCGGCTTCCACGAGCGAGTTCAGCGGTCTCTGGATGCCGTCGTAAATGCTTTCAATAAGGCCCGGTCCCAATTCGACGCTTAGAGGGGCTTCGGTATCCGTTACGGGTTCGCCGGGGCCTATGCCGGTTGTTTCTTCGTAGACCTGGATGGAGGCGCGGTCGCCGCGTAATTCCACGATTTCGCCTATTAGATTCATCTTACCCACGCGAACCACATCATACATTCGGACACCAGCCATACCCTCGGCAACCACAACGGGACCTGCGACTTTGACTATCCTGCCGATTTTTGTCTCATCCATTGTCAAAACCTTCCCAAAATCGTATTGCGTATTGCGTATTGCGTATCGCGTATTGCGTTAAAGTTTCTTAATTAAGTTTGAAATAATTCGACAAAGATGACCCAATTGTTCAAGTAATATTGTTTCTTTGTTTTTCTCTATACATTCCAACTCTTTCACTATTGTTATCTGAGTTTCCAGCTCTGCACAGCTTCCGAGTGAGATGTAAAGAAATTGCCTATATTCTTTATTATGATATCTCCTAAAACCTTCTGCTATATTCGAAGGTATTGAAATTGACGATCGCCTCATTTGACTGACTAAACCATACAACTCGTGTTTTGGAAATTTCTCCGTCAATTTATATATGCCCTTAACAAGTCTTATTCCTGCATTCCAAATATCCAAATCTCTGTATGTCTTTATTTTTCCCATCATGTGTCCTTTCCACGCAATACACACAACAGAGTACTAATTGTCTTCCAAGATATTTATGCCTGTAGCCATTTTGATTGCCTCACCGAGGGCCTGGGTTGCAAAGCCTTCAGATTCGGTTGTAAAGGGCACAACCACAATGCAGGGAGTGGGCGCTTTCTGATAATCAGAAAAGACCTCCTCGGTCATTGGGGCGATATTTTCGGCAACTACAACAAGGACGTATTTGCCCTCGATTATTTTTTTGGCGTTTTCGGTGATTTCTTCGACTGTGTCAGCCGTGGCGTACGTATCCAGGCCCATAGCCGAGAACGGCATCACAAAATCTGTATCACCCAAGATTGCAACGTTGTGTTCCATAAGTAGTCTCAATCCAAATATCGAATCCTTCGACCCCGCTCAGGACAGGTTTGGTACGGGGCAAGCAAACGGCATCGTATCATATAATTTATTTTTTGGTTCATGAGATACGGTCCAAGATGAGCTTCGTGCCCAGGTTGTTCTTCTTAGCGGTCAATATTAATCTGACTGTGCGGATTTCGTTTTCTTTTAATAATAAATAGGCGATAATCGGCTGAGGGCCCGTGGTTATCTGGACGGTTGATTTCAGGAATCCGGTCAAATGCTGCTCACATTGCTGCTCAAGTTTTAGAAAGGATTTGTTTGAGTTAAGATAGACGGCGCCTGCGTCAACAAGACGGTAGTAGGGCGTTACGAAGAACAAGGGGGCAAGGGCTTCATAGCCAAGTTCTGCGCCGCGTTCCAAACGCTCCAATTTTATAAAACCGCCTTTTAAGAATACGTTACGCTGTTCGGATTCGGTAAACTTCAGGCGAAGCATCGTGCGAATGTTGGTTAAATCAATCTGAATTCTAAATAGCCCGAGCAGGAAGATGCTTTTTAGTCGATGTGCCTGTTTGAGGTTGTATTGAGCCTGCGCGGCGTCGATGGCGTGGTCAATATCAGGAATTTGCTTGTTTCGATAGTATGCCAACACAGCCTGCTCAACGGCGTCGGCCATATAGTCGGGGAAAAGGTTATAATTTTCCTGCTCGAAGAGCTCTTCATACAAGTCGGGCGGGACGTTACCATCGGCGCTGTAATCGGAGCCTACAGGTTTTTCCGTCAATGTTCGCCTGATTGCAAGGCGGAGATTTGCGAAATCATCGCGGGTTCTAAAAAGATGCACAAGGGGCTTATCAATTATCAATTCTTCAAATAACCGGCGGACGGCTGAGCGCCTTGCTCTTAAAACATTCTCAATCTCCGTAAAGCTTTTACCAGAGTAGGGCAGGGCGTATTCGGTGGCGGACAACAGGTCGGCGGCGGAGCGGAGGTTTTCGGCGTTGGCCATATCATGAAATGTGGCCTTCGTGAGCATCTGCATTTCGAGGGCGCGCACCTGGGCGGACTGATATACATATCGCCAGTCGTCGGAGCCGACAGGCGGATAGGTGTAAAAATCAAGAACATTAGTTCGTAGTTCGTAGTTCATAGTTCGTAGTTAATAGTTCAAACTGAGAATAGCCAGTTAAGAGAAGAGCTCCTTTGCTAATTCGATTTCGAGCTCCTTTCGGGCACGAGATAATAACACTCCAAACGAAACGTTGGTTTTTACCTTGCCTCTTCTTAAAATGAAACCTCCACCGAGTGGCATTTTATCTTCTGACAATTTCAGATTGCCTTTTCTGTCGGAAGCAAGTTTGCTATTAACCTGGTCTATGAGTGCGGCGTCTATTCGTTTTTCTTCCTTGTCGATGATGACCTCTTCATCGCCTGTTTCGACGGCTTCGAGTATTAGATTGGTAACGAGCCGGCGGTATTGCTCATCGGGAAGGCTTTGTAGCTGTTGGCGTGCCTGGTCGAAGACTTCGTCAAGGATTTTGTTTTTCTCGGCGAGGTGCTCTTTGGCAATATTCATTCTTGCGGCGGCCAGGAGGTGCAGTTTTTTCTCATTGGCGAGCTTTTCGGCAAGGGCTTTTGTCTGCTTTTCGTGCTCTTTCAACTGCTCATCAAATTTGGCCTGCTCGTCGGCCTGTTTCTGGCCGGCCTGTTTTTTTATCTTCTCGGCCTCGGCTTTGGCGTCGGCTAATATCTTTTCGATGACCTGTTCAGCTTCCATAATTTTTCTCGTATATGCATATATGCGTAAATAAGTTTACGGGCCAGCTCATTGGGTTAGGCAGGAGTCGGCCAATTGATGCCGAATAGCAGGATAAACAATGTTACCACCAAGCCAAGCATCGCGTAAAGTTCGACCATGACAGCATATATAACGCCTGCCTTGAAAGCCATTTCGGGCCTTTTAGCCGCCATTAATATGCCGCCTGCACAAACCTTACCCTGATAAATAGCACTTACGAGACCGGCAAAGGCAATAGGTAAACAAGCTACCAACACTTCCAATCCGAGTGTGAAACTTATTTCGGGGACACCGGTTCCTCCGAAGAAGTTTAGTTTTCTCATAGCCATAAAGGCCGCCAGGAAGCCGTAAAGACCCTGTGTGCCGGGCAGCAAAACCATAATAAAGACCTGCCCATACCTTTCCGGTTTTTCGCTGAGCACTCCCGTAGCGCTTCTGCCGGCGATACCGATTCCAATTGCCGAGCCGATACCAGCCAATAAAGCCGCCAAACCTACACCAACCAAAGCCAATGTTAATGCATACTCCATTTTTGCCCTGCCTTTCTTACTTTTTAATATAAATGTGTTTATATTCTTTATTCAGCGGCTCAAATGACTTGCCACCGCCAACGAAAAACTTCGGAAAAAACTCCGCGTATTGCAATCTCAAGGTATGAACAAACGCACCTAAAGCGTTTATAGCAATGTTAAACCCGTGCCCGCCAACAAGTACTAAAATCATCAGTACAACACCTATGCCGTAAGGTATACCGAGAACAAGCTCTGCCATAATGTTTATGGCCATTGCCAGGCCTGCTGTCACCATACCAAGGGCCATCAATCTTATGTAGCTCAGGACATCGCCAACGTAAAATATTGTGCTAAAGAGGTTGTATGCTCCCATTCCGATTCGGCCGCCCCAACCACCTTCGCGATGACTGAAGAGTACAATAACAGCGGCCGGGATGAGCGCCGGAATTCCGAAGTATTTACCGATTTCAACCGGAAGTACCTTTGCCTTACTCGCGGCAAATATCATAATCGAGTTTAGCATCAGCAAAAGTGCAAATTGGTCACACAAACCGGCTATATATTGCTTTCGCTTAATGTTATGCACAAAGGCAATTATCAGTCCTGTCATAATCTGCACATAACCCAGCGCCAGTGACAAGCCGAAGAACATCATGGGTTTTTCAAATGGGTCGAACCACATCATTTTTGCTCTCAGCGGTTTCAGTACGGGTATAAACTGCTGGATTGCATCGCCGAACCATCCCCCAGTGAGAGCTCCAGCGACAACAGTTGCGGCCGAGCAAATCCCCAACATCCACATTAACTTTTTGTCACCCTGCATTTTTTTTATGAAGAAAATCATCAGGGCGATGATGACGAGGCCATAGCCGGCATCAGTCAGACATAGTGCAAAGAAGATAGCGAAAAATGGTGCGAGAAAAACGGTCGGGTCCACTTCAAAGTGCTGGGGCATGCCGTAGAGACGGGTTATTACCTCGAACGGCCGGATGTAGTTTTTGTTTTCTATTTCAACGGGAATTTCTTCATCTTCGGCGGGTTCGATTTTAGATAAACTTGAAGCATGGAATTTGGAGACGATTTTCTTGAGGCGTGGATAGTTTCTTTTTTTTACCCAGCCTTCAAGGAGGACGGTGTGTTCTGTTGCAGGGGCAGTGCCCCTGGTCTGCTCTCTGTTTAGAAGGTTTGTGTAATGGTCGTGAAGGATTTGGAGGTTTAGCAGATTCTCAGACAAGAGGTGAGCTTTATCGTAATGGTCCTGCAATTGCTTACGGGCCTGGCTTAGCTTTTTGCTGTGTCGGTCTATTAAATTGGCAACCGTTCCAGTCATTGCTTCGAAATTAACAGGTTCGAACTCAGCAGAGCGAAGCAGTTTCTGGGCGTCAGCGATATTTTCGTTCAGGGCAACGACGATGCAGGCGTGCTTGCCGGCGGCGGCTCCGAGACGCTGGAGAGCTGCGCCGAGTTCCGTTAGCTGTTCGGCTGTTTGCTCAAGGTGCTGGGAGGGTATAAGACCAAGAAGGCAAGTGGCCTGTTGAAGACCGCCGATTTCCTCCACGGGCGTTTCGAGGGATGCCCATGGAGTGAGCATATTCAGGGTGGTGCTGAGGTTTTCAGATTCGGAGTTGAGCTGGTCTATGGCTGTCTGGGTTTGCTTGGCCTGGTCGATAATATTCAGGAATTTTTCGTCTGAAACGACGCTGTTATATGATTTCTCGTCAATAACGGTGCGCGGGGCAAGCATGGAAGCGAGACCTTTCTGTGGAGCGGCATACGCTTTAAGGAATTCGATGCTCTTGGTCAGGCGGTTGAGGATGTTTTCGATGTCTCTGGGCCTTTCGGCGGTGGTGATAAGCTCCGGAGCGTCCCTGCTGACTATCGCCTCTTCGGCGTTTAGTATGTGGCAGATTCCCTCTCGCTGGAGGGCCTCGAGCAGCTCGGAGGCCTGTGAGCGATGGGTGACGATAATAACTTTTTCCATTTGGGCAATGGCCATAAACAGCCTTTCAGGGGGTGCCCGGTCCGCTATTTTTTGGCGGACTGGGAACCCACGTAATCCGTTACCTTTCCTACGGCCTGGGCCATTTTATCAGCTACATTATCGCGGAGCTGCCGACGAACGTTTTCGGCTTTTGCTTTGAGTTTTTCAACTTCGGCGGAGGCTTCTTTCTGAGCGGCAGCGACGGCGGCTTCGATGGTCTTTTTTCTTTCCTGCTCGGCCTTTGCAAGGGCCTGTTGTCGATTTTTGCGAGCAACTTCTGCCTGTTTAGCTGCGTCCGCTTTGGCCTGCTCAATAATCTGTTGGGCCTGTGCTTCGGACTGCTTGATCTTCTTTATCAATTCCATTTTTCGTCCCTGCTTAATCAATAAGGTAGGATAATATAGGATATTATCGTCAGCGATTCAATAAATAAGTGAAAATTAGCAAATTTTAGGCTAAATACGCGAGTTGTTAGCGGCAGCGGTTTTTGGACAAAGGTTAAATCAGTTGTAAATTTGGGATAAATTTGTTAGTCTAATCATATTGGAGGTCTTAACAGGGTTATTTAATCGTATATATATGAGATTCCGGATAACTTGAGGCACAAAACATCTTACCGAAGAATCAGATGAGACAGGTCAATAATATAAAGACTTTGCAGGTAATGGTTCTGTGTTTGCTTATGATAATGGGCGTCACCCGGGCCAGTGATATTGTGGTTGGGGTATATTACTATCCCTGGTATGGGCAGGGCAGTGGAGGACATGGGTTCGGTGATACGCTCAGGGACCATCTTGCTCCGAAGCAGTATCCGGAGCTGGGATATTATGACAATGCGGACGCGGCTGTGATTGCGGCGCATATCAATCAGAGCGTGGAGGGCAATATCCATTTCTGGGCGTGCAGCTGGTGGGGGCCGGGCGGCTTTGAAGACAATATTATCAAGGACCACATCCTTACCCACGAAGAAGCGGGCAAACTGAAGTACGCAATCCTGTATGAATCGACGGGGCGGCTGGGGTCATTTACAAGCCCTGATTACTCTCGGTTGGTGCCCGACGTTCAGTATTTTGCCGACAATTACTTCGGGAATCCAAATTATCTAAAGATAGACGGGCGGCCGGTTATCTTTATCTATCTGACACGAGTTTACTTTCGGAATCAAGGAGACGAAGCACTTGCCGGGTTGCGTGCGGCTTTTCCGAGTTTGTACATTGTAGCAGATGACATATTCGGCCTTCACTATTCATCGGGCTATGCGAGTAAATGGGACGCTGTGACTGCATACGATGTTTACGGCCAGACATTAGGCAGCTACGGGTCAACTCAAGCTGCGCTGTACCGGCTGGAAGATATTCTGGACGATGCCAAAAGAGCCGCCAACAGTGTTGGTGTCGGGTTGATACCGTTTTCCGCGCCGGGCTTCAACGACAGGGGTGTTCGAGAAGGTCATAGTGGTGCGCCGCGGTATTTTGAAGATAATCCTCTATCTGTGGAAGGCGACCTGTTCAGGAGTATGCTGCGCGACGTTGTAGTGCCACAAGTCGACCCACTGGCAGAGAAGATTCTGATGGTGACTTCCTTTAACGAGTGGCATGAGGACACACAGATTGAGGCAACGATGGGGACGGCGGGCACAACCAAAGTGGATGACTCGGTTACGGGAGACTACTACACGGAAGGCGACTACTATACCGACTACGGTCATCTTTACCTGGAGATTCTTCGCCAGGAGACGCGGTGCTTTAGCAGTGAAGCCGATTTTAATCACGACTGTATTGTGAACTTCAAAGACTTTGCGATACTTGCGAGTCAATGGTTACAGGCGCCGGGCATTCCATCGGCCGATATTGCTCCGCCGCTTACCGGCAATGGTATAGTAGATTATAACGACCTGTCTGCTTTAACCGAAATCTGGCTGACAGCTCCGCCGAGTCAGGCGAGCGGTCCGGAGCCCATCGACGGTGCCTCATACGTCAATACAAATGCTGATTTGAGCTGGTCGGCCGGTTCCGATGTCACATCATACGATGTGTACTTCGGGACGAGCAGCCCCGGTACATTTCAGGTCAACCAAACCGCTGCTACATTCGAGCCCGGTACGATGGCGATGGATACTAAATATTACTGGCGTATTGATACGGTCAACAGTTATGGCAAAACAACCGGTAAAGTCTGGAGCTTAACGACAGTAGTGTCCCCACCTCCTTAAAGCAGTATGTCAACCTGTTCGGCAAGCAGTTTTACGTGAGCGAGTGATTTTATGAACTGTTCCTTCTCTTCCTGATTCAAATCAAGCTCGATTACCTTTTCGGCGCCGTTTCTTCCGAGAATTGCGGGTACACCTACGAAATATCCGCCGGCGTTGTATTCGGTATCACAATAGGCACAGCAGGGAATTTCTGTTTTTTTATCCTTGAGGATTGATTCGGCCATTTTGACTGCGCCGGCGGCGGGGGCGTAATATGCGCTGTAACCGAGCAGGTTTACGATTTCGATGCCGCTTTTTCGTGTGCGTTCAATGAGCTTGTCGATTGTTTCTGTATCGAGCAATTCGGTTACTGGTGTTCCTTTGATTGTAGTGAATCGCGGCAAAGGGACCATATCATCGCCGTGGCCTCCCATGAGGACGCATTTTATTTCTTTGACGCTTACGCCAAGCTCGCAGGCGAGGAAATAACTAAAGCGGGCGGAATCCAGAGCGCCGGCCATACCCATGACTTTGTTTGTGGCAAAGCCGGTGACTTTGGCGGCAGCGTGAACCATTGCATCGAGGGGGTTGCAGACAACGATAATAATACTTTCGGGTGAATATCTGATTATTTGTTGGCTGACGTCTTTGACAATCTGTACGTTTTTGGCAAGGAGGTCGTCGCGGCTCATACCGGGTTTGCGGGGCAGTCCACTTGTTATTATGACTATATTGCTATCCGCGGTCTTTTGCCAATCGGTGGTGCCGGTGATAGTAGAGTCGTAAAGCTGGATGGGGCCCGCCTCTGCGATGTCGAGGGCTTTGCCTTCGGCGAGTCCTTCGACTATGTCGAGCAGGACGATATCGCCAAGCTCTCTTGTCGCAGCTATGTGTGCGGTTGTCGCTCCGACGCTGCCGGCACCGACTATTGTTATCTTGTCCCTTGCCATGTGAACATCCTTTTTGTTATTGTTCTTTTGCGTCAGTTTGCCATTCGAGGATGCCGGCGGAGAAATCCGGCTGTAACTGTGCCTCGATTCTCAGAGACTTCGTCTGTATTGGAGTGAAGCTTACCTTATTGAATTTGTCCTTTTCCGTGCCGTAGTTCGTCGCATTTGTAACTTCTTTCCATTGGTCTCCGTCTTTATACATCAATCTCCAGGATTTTGGAGTGCGGCAGCCACCACCGCCGGTGTCGTCAAACCAGTAGACCTCGGTGGAGGAGATATTCTTGGGCTTGTCGAAGTCATATTGTACCCATTCAGTTGTACCCTTACGGGGCCACCAGGTGAAGCGAGGAATGCCCTGGTCGTTTGAGTTTTGGGGCAGCAACATATCGCTGAGTGCCGTGACGGTGTCATTCTCCCAGCAATGCGAGGCGGCAGCAGGAATAGACTCCATTGGACCTATCCATTCGTGAGCGTCGGAACCTGTGCCAATGGTCGGGAAAGCAGAAATCCTAAGTCGGGCACAGCCCATCGGGATGAGGGTGACGGTTTCGGTGGGCTCATCGGATTTAACGGGGCTATCCTGGATTTTTCCAACCAGGCCGAGGTGGTCTTTCTTCCAGGCAGGAATCTTTTTTGCCTTGGTACGGAGTTGGATGGGGGCGGCATCGGCCTCAAAAGGCTGGTTGTCGTCAGGCCAGGATTTCCGTACCAGCTCAAAAGATGAAGCGGGGTCTGTTTCGTTTAGAATTAGTCCGTAGTTCCAGGGAGTGGTTGGGTGTATTTCCCAAGCAGGCCATTCATCGGTGCCGCCTTCCTTGATGTACTTCTCGCCAATTTTTAATGAGTAAGTGAGAGGGCCGCGGTTTACCGAGACGCTGTTTTTATTTTTCTCCCATTTTGTGAGGGTGATGCTCATCGGCAAAGTGAGGTTTACGTTGTCACCATTACTCCACTTTCGTTCAATCATTATATATGAGCGTGGTCGAGCCTGTACTTTTTCTGCTTTTCCGTTTATTTCTATTTGGGGATTCTCACACCAACCCGGGACCCGCAGGTAAAGCGGGAAGCGAACTGATTTCGAGGTTTTGACGGTCAGTACGATGTTTTCGTCAAAGGGATACTGTGTCTTTTCCCTAATTGTGACTTTTGTGCCATTGCCGACTTTTGCAGTGACCTGAGAAGGCGCATATAGTACAGCGGCCAATCCGTTGTCGGGAGTGGCGAGCCAGAGGTGCTGGGTGTAGTAGGGCCAGCCGTGGCCGGCGTTATGCTGGCAGCATCGGTGAATGTGTGGGTTGAAATGCAGCATAGGACCGCTATTTTGGAAACCGGGAGCTTTGTTGTGTCGGTCGCAAAGAATCAAATTGGGAGCCGTGAGGTAATGAAGGGCTTTCATATCGGGTGTCATTGAAGCGGGCAGCGAATTGAATGTTACTTCTTCGCATCGGTCGGCCCACAAAGGGTCACCGGTGAATGTCAGCAGCATTTCATCTGAGAGCATCATCTCGACCATTGCGCAGGTCTCGGCGGCCTGGCGTGGGCCGACATAGCCCGGCCTGGCGTTCTCATCGGCCCCAAACATACCGCCGGGGACCTGGCCGTAGGTACCCATTACGGTCTGATAGTCGTTCTCGGTGGCGTCCAGAAATTTAGAATCTTTTGACTGCTGGTAGAAAACGGCGGGGCCGCGAAAACACTGGGCGATGTTTACAACGTGCCAACTGGCGACGCCGCCTGTCCAGTCAGCGGTGTTGCGGTGTATTTTTTCGCCAAGGTCGAGAAGGAACGAATCGCCCGTGCGGTTGTAAAGCCAATAGACGCTGGCGAGGTTGTCACCTGCCCTCTGGTTTTGCCAGAAGGGTTCGAGGAAATCCTCGTCGGGGATTGTATTTTGCCAGCGGAAGTATTTTGTCATAAGCTCGATGACGCGCTTGTCACCGGAAAACTCATAATAGGACTGCAAGATGTTGAGCATAATCATATTAGGCCAGACGTCGGGCTTGCTTCCGTCGATGCGTTTTAGATTTGAGCGCGGCCCGAAGTAGCCGTCTTCGCGCTGGCTTGCGATTGTGGCATCGATCCAGGTTTGTGCCTCGTCGATGATTCGCTTATCACTTAGGACGTATCCGAGGTTGCTGAATCCTTTTAGCCAGTAGGGGACCTCTTCCCAGGGGCTGTGACCCTGGCCTTCTTTGCTGAGCCAGGCGTTGTCTTCCTTTTTTAGGAATCGGCTGATTTCGAGCAGGTGGCCTGTGAAACCGTCGGCTTCGAGCTTGAGCTGTTTACGTACCCAACCTTGCGGTTTGATTGCCTCTATAGGCAGCTTTATAAATGGGCTTGGTGTCAATGGGGGACGGTTGCCGATGTAGAAGCTGTTTTTGGCGCTGGTGTCCGGCTGTTCAACGAGAGCAATGCGTTCATCCGCAGAACTACAGCCGATGGCGGTGAGGCAAGCAAGCAACACGGTACTAAATAGTGGATACTTAAACATTATCAATTCCTTCAAATTCAGATGAACAGAGATTTCTCAAGTAGGGCCTCAATCGAGCCTTCAACAAACCACCGTTTAGTTCCATAAAGGTGGATAATTCGACGATTATACGCAAAAATCAGAATTTTGCTAATAAAAAATGAGGTATGGCATATTCCCAATCATACCTTAACAGTTATAATTGCAATTGCCTGCGATATTAAGCTCGAAACGAAATGGAAGATATAAACATTACAGTAGTTTGTGATAATAATCCGTATAAAGATGGATTAGAAACTAAGTGGGGATTTTCATGCCTGATAGCCGGGACTGAGAAAACTATTCTTTTCGATACGGGGCCGGGCGGCTCTTTGATGGGCAATATGGAAAAATTGGCGATAGAGCCGTTAAGAATAGATGCTGTTGTTCTTTCTCACATTCACCCGGACCATACCGGAGGAATGGAGAGCTTTCTTGAAAAGAATGCTGATGTTGCTGTTTATCTGCCGGGGTCATTTCCTACTAAATTTAAGCATAACATTCGCGAATATGGAGCAAAAGTTGTTGAGGTCGAACAAGCAATAGAAATCTGCAAAAATGTATATTCAGGTGGTCAGTTTGGAAAATGGATTAAAGAGCAGTCTTTAATTATTCACACAGAGAGGGGCTTGATAGTGATAACGGGCTGTGCGCATCCGGGTATTGTGAATATGGTTAAAGCAGCAAAAGATTTGATGAAAGAGGATATTATTTTGGTTATGGGCGGCTTCCATCTGGAGTGGGCGGGCAAAGGTAAAATAGAAAAAATCATATCGTCTTTTAAGCAATTGGGTGTTCGATATGTTGGCCCCTGCCACTGTACCGGTGAAAAAGCAAGGAGCCTGTTCGAGGAGCATTTTAGCAGGAATTATGTGAATATCGGCGCAGGGAAGATAATAACACTGGCTGATTTGCAATAAATCCGGTATACTATATTAATATGAATGAAGAAGGCCAAGATAATCTGGCAGCGAGAGATTATGAAGATGCTGGATATCTCGATGATGAGTATATTCCGCCTGATGCCCGACCGGTTTGTATGAAGTGTCTTAAACCATGCCATCCACTTCAGAACTACTGCTACAATTGCGATTCCAACGATGTTATAAATCCTTTAGCATCCTATATGCCTATCGAACGTATTCGTTTTATGTGCGGATTTTACGGAGACATGTGGCGGAAAGTATTGTATGATAAAAAAGCTTCTATAATGTTACGGTCGCTTTGTTTGTTTATGACTATTTCTTTCGCTCCCATCTTGATAATCGTAGGTCTGCCATTATTTTTCATAGATAAGATTGGAAATCCCCAGCTTGAGAAAACGGTAGAGACAGTGTTTTACATCCTTCTGGCGGCGATATTGTTAATTTTCTTTACGCTGTATTACCTGTCACTTTGAGATTGTCGGGACGTACCCAATTCAAGGAAAACGCACGGAATAAAAGAATTTTTATGACTGGCAAAGTTTTCTTGACAAATTGCTCC
>CAYVIT010000059.1:5769-18668 GCA_964451425.1 uncultured Pirellulales bacterium | reverse complement strand
TAAGAACTTAAGCAATTCTATTGACTATAAAAGGAGTGAAATTATGTTAAAGTTAGGAATGCACGTAGACAATTGGCGGCACTTCGATGTGACATACGAGGTCCCCTGCCAGTTTGCCAAAGACAACAATATGGAATATATCGAGTTTGGTACGATTGACGGAGACTATTTCGTCCAGGCGCTGGGGTATAATCCTCATATCACGCTGCACTCTGACCCGTTGAAATTGAAGAGTTACCTGGACTCGATGGGATTGAAGGCCTCGCAGCTTGACGCCGCCTATCCGATGTCGTGTCCCGAGGGCCAGTATCGCGGTATCGGCTACACAATTCGCACCATCCAGTTCGCTAAAGCCCTTGGATGCCCATGTGTGGACACCACTGACGGCAGCCGAAAGCCGGAAGGATACTCCGATGATGAAGTGATGGTACTGATGAAGCAGTACTACCGCGTAGTTTTGGAGTGGGCCGAAAGTCACGATATTATTATCAATGTCGAACCACACGGGCCGTATACGACGAATCCAGACACGATGGAGCAAATCTTAAACTTTTTCGACTCGCCTTATCTGAGGATGAACCTCGATACGGGCAATACATTCATAGCCGGTCAAGACCCTGTGGAGTTTCTTCGACGTTTCCGTGATAAGCTTTCACATTGCCACATAAAAGACGTCAGTGAAGAGCTTGCAAAAGCGGTACGCGGCGGTGAAACGGGTATCGCCACATCCGTGGTCAGTATCGGTGAAGGCGTCAACGCCGAGAACATCGCAGGCTGTATCGAACTATTAAAAGAAACCAAGTGGGATGGTGTCCTGTCCATAGAATCCGAAGCAGCGCCCGGCAAGATTGAGCAAAGCCTCGAGTGGCTGCGCAAGGAAATCGCCCGATAGAAAGCAAAGGCACATTTGACGAATAGTGCTAATAGTTGTTAATGGTCTTTACGGAAGGGAATATAAGGTCCCAGGGAACGGTAAAGGAAAAAGCCTCTGCTCCATATAACTGAGAAACCTGCAGGCCGCCGCCGTGACACGTATAGAAAATGCGGCCATTAGAAACGACAGTACCAATGCACTCACTTGGATCCAGACGCGGTCCGGAAGAAATTAAGTTAATATCATTTAGATTTGATAAATCATATATGTCCATATTGGAGCCGAGTAGATATGGTTCTGAGAGGGTGAACCGCGTGCACTTATAGCCCTGAGTGAGTGTGGTCAGGATTTTTCCGGTTTCCTTATCCAATAGAAAGCCGTTTCGATACTGGGCATGCACAAACAGGAATCTCGGGCCTATTGTTACCACCTGAATGGCTTCCCTGACTGGGTCGGACTTCCAGAACAATGAACCATCCTGAGCGTTCACACACCACACCAAGCTTTGACCTGCCTCGAGCTTGTTGTACCCGCCTAAATACAGACGGTTATTCTCTGCGGAGATGGTGCAGCCGCCATGAATAAAGTACTTAGTCGTCAGCCAGATAACTCGACCCGTTAGAGGATCAAGAGCGGCGGTGAGGCCTTTTGCACTCGGCAGACCTCTTTTTGTCTTTGCCGAATATCCAAAATAACAGGAGTAGTAAAGCTTTCCATCTAACAAACAAACACCGGCATCATCACCACCGGAGCCAAATTCTGAAAAATCCCTTGTCCAAACCTCTCTGCCGGTGTCAATGTCGTAGGCACGCAACAAAGGTTTATGGCTTTGTGGAAAACTGGGATTATTCTGGTGTTCAAAAAGCCATTCAAGTTGTTCGCCGGGTTCATTAGGCGCGTACTCGCCGTACCGACCAGTACCAAACATATAAATCGCAAGATTTTCGTTCACAACCGGAGGGAGCTGTCGGTTCCAACTGGGCGAGCCGGCAAAAGGCGCTTCCCACATTAGCTTGCCGGTCGCGGCGTTCAGGCAACGGAGTCGACATCTCTCAAGACCTGCCTGAGGAACCAACAAACGTTCGTTGTAATAAAGAGGTGAGGTGTAGCAGATGTGCACACCGGGAAAATACTCTCGCCATAATAATCGACCGGTTTCCTGCTCCACGGCAAATATCTGTCCCTCCGCGGTATGCGTGTACATTCGGCCTCGGCCAAATGTGGAAAAATGCTTGGCTGTGCCTTCGAACCTTCGAATCCAACTGATTTTGAAAGGTGGTTTTATTCCCTGATTATCCACATTTGTATTTGCCCAGTTTCCGAAGCTGGTAAAACGGTCGTACTTAGTATCAGCTAAGCTGCTCGTAAGAGGGCTTCGAATTTTCGAAAGTTGTAGGTCTTTTGTCGGCAGATTTGCTTTACCTCCAGGCCCCAGGATATACAGGTAACCATCCTCACAACCGAAGTAAATATGACCATCGCATACGGCAACAGGAGCGGAAATTGCCTTTCCGAGACCTGTCTTGAACGACCATACCTTACCACCGTCGGACAGCGGCACCACATAAAGGCTTCCATCAAGGCCGCCAAATACAGCCGAATTGTGAAGAAGGATTGGCGATGCTATGGATGGGTATCCTCCGAGATACTGCGGCTGTTCTTGGCCCGAAATATGCCTGCAGAAAGCAAAATTCTGCTCCGGACGACACCGATAAACATCTTTGCCGCGCAAGCTCACGGAACAAAAACTAAGCAGTCCTCCGCTTGTACTTGTCCTTGTTCCACCGACATAAGCCTGCTCCACTTTGCCCTGGCGAAGTTGTAGTGTATCTACCCTGCCACCATTGTCTAATAGGGTCCATTGCCGATAGACTGTTCCATCCTCACCAATACTTAGCCCAAGGGTGACATTACGGGGAGTTTGGGTCGCGCGAAGCTCAGCCTCTTTGCCGAGGTCTTCCAGCCAAACAACGTATCCACCCGTCGGGATAACCAGCGTTTTACCATACATCGCTAAGTTTCTCGAACAACAAAACTGCTCGTTCGGTGTCACCCTTCCACCTTTGTGCTTATACCAATCCTGACCACTCCAACGATTACCTGTGAAGCCCATAACCTCCTTGACGAAATCCCATTTCCAGCAAACTGTCCCGTTCGGTTCAAGGGCATAGATTTGTGAGCCAAGCGTGGAAAAGTATAATCGGCCATTGGCTGCTATGGGTGTGCTAAAAATCGGTTCGTTACAGGTAATCTCTTGGGCTACTTTTCCACTGGCTGCATCCAGCACGTAGTAAGAACCGGTCATCGTACCAAAATGAAGATAACGTCCTGCGATAGCCGGCGATGATACATTATTACAGTTGGCTTTGCCGCCTTTGCTCTCGAACTTCCATAAAACCTTTAAAGTGGCAGCATCGATACAAAATGCCACACCTGCCCCATCCACTACATAAACGCGTCCATCCGCCACTACGGGTGCTGTAAATACAGCATCAGTCAATGGAACAGCACCTACTAATCCGAGCGGCGATGCCACACTTCTATCGGGTACATTGCCTGAATGCCGACAATCGTATTTGAACTGCGGCCAGCTCTCTCCACCTGCAGCCACTGCTATCATAAAAAAAACCAATAACAGGCCCAGCATCTTTTGCATAGATCTCATAGTATACATCCTCATATTTTGTCAGGTATTATCCACGGAGCCCTGTACGTACGCTTCAGGTACTTATTGGCTTCCGGGGCATTGACAAAGGATTCGGTTTTAGGGTCAAGAGTAAGTTTGCGATTGCCGACACGATACGATATATTAGCCAGATGACAGAGTAGAACCGAATAGTGACCCTGTTCGACATCCGTATTAGGTTTCTTACGGGTTCGAATACAATCGATGAAATTGTCCTGATGCTCTTTATCCCCCTGTCGGCCATATTCCGAATGGACCAATTCACCATTTGAGTCGTAGGCCTGCCAGCCGCCGCCATGCCTGCCAACATACATAAAGCCTTCCGTACCCAATACCTCAATTTTGGTGCTGCTGAAAGGCCAATTGGGAAACTTATCCGAATCCCGGACACTCGACGGCGTTTTCTTCATATACGGCATCCAAAGGGCAGACTCAGACAGTAATGTAAAATCGCCATATTCATACGCTGCCAACTGAGTATCCGGAGTTTCTCTGCCATCGCGCAAAGCGCAAATCCCGCCTGTATTGGAAACGGTATCCGGATAAGGTTTGTCCCCGAAGAGGTATCTGGCCAAGTCGATTTGATGAACTGCATCGCCGGCTATGGGGCCGCAGCTATACTCCCACTGGTTTAGCCAAGAGCGATTCGGATTATAGGGCAGCTTCGGCGCAGGCCCACACCACATATCATAATCAAAGCCTTCGGGAACAGGCCGGCTGGCCCCTTTCCTCATCATTGAGTGCTTCATCATGTTAAAGACACGAATAAGGTACACATCGCCGAGTTTTCCGGACCGTATGTACTCGACAGCTTTTTTCATATACGGGGCGCTGCGCGACTGCATGCCGACTTGTACTACCCGCTTGTACTTTCGCGCAGCTTCAACCATTTTTCTTCCCTCCCAGATGTTATGAGCCATGGGTTTTTCCACATAGACGTCTTTGCCTGCCTGACAGGCCATGATGGTACCCAGTGCGTGCCAATGGTCAGGAGTTGCATTAATAAGTACATCTACGCCGGAATCGTCAAGAATCCTGCGAAAATCCTGTACCATTTTCGGCTTTTTGTCCTGGGCTTCTTCCACCACGTTTCTTGCCCTGGCAAAACGTCTGGTGTCCGGGTCACAAAGATATGCGACTTCTGCATCCGGCCTTGCAGCAAACCTCTCAGCCAGGTATGTTCCCCGGCCGCCAAGTCCCATCACTCCAATAATGACCTTCTCATTGGCGGCAAAGCTTCCCCTCAGGGGCATTGTTAATGTCGCCAATGTACCTAATGAACCTTTCACAAACTCTCTGCGATTCAGCTGTTTCATTTTTTCTCCTTATTCCATATTTCCCGGCTTGTGCCGATGTGCCAATGCTCTTATCATATAATCGTCCAGTAGTTCTATTTCAAATTCTTTTATCATCTCTTCCACACTTACTTTCTCGTCTTCGCTTGAAATCAACACCGAACCCAGACAGCCGGGGTCGGTTATTTTCACTTTGGGCCCGTACTTTTCTTTTAGTTTCTTTAAGCGCTGCCAATTATAATCCAGATGTGCCAGCGTACAATCCAGATTGACGGTCGCAACGGCGAAATCAAAATAATTCGTATTAGAGGCAACAACCTGCCCTAATGGATTATATATTTGAGAAGGTGTCGCTCTGCCAGCAATGGCACCTACGAAATGGCACCGGCAGGAATAGGCCCAATATGGCTGCATCAAGCCTCCGTGGTACATCGATGAAAAGATAATCAAATCCGGCCTGGCCTTAACGTACTTTAACCTCAATTCGTCAAAGTTCAGGTCGAAGCATATTGCAAACGCGACCCGGCCAAAATCACATTCAATGATGGGTGCATCTCTGCCGCAAAGAATGCCTGCCTTCGTCGTCTCCTCTATAACAACATGGTTTTTATTATAGATACCTGCGACGTTACCTTTTCTATCAAGCATTACACTTGAGTTACGCCATGTCCCGTCCTCCATCTGGCGAGCCGCAGAATATACGATATAACAGTTGTTCTCTTTGGCATTCTTGGCAAAAAAATCCTGTACCTGTTTTTTGCGAACGCGATAATACTGGAGCCTCTTTTTGAGGCTGAAGCCGGACGGCCTATCACAGGCCTCGGGTACAACGATTAGGTCAGGCCGGTCCGGCAGAACCTGTGCAAATTTATTCCTCCAGTGAGCTATCATTTGCTCTACGACTTTCTGTGGGGCAGTATTTTCATTTATAGATAAAGGGCTCGGACCAATCGTGGCTATCTTGACGAAACCTTTTTTCCTGGTCTTCTTCAATACCTGTACTTCACCAGTTTTTTCAGCCCACAGATAATTATCACAAACCAACAGCAGCGAAGAAAAAATAACTACTGAAAACATCTTAACTCGCAATCTTGAATTCAGAATCGACTGTCTCATATTTATCCTCGCACTCAAAGTAAATAAACAATATTCTTATGCCCTATTTTGGTTTTGATGCCCGCCGGTCGTCGATTTGATTTTTGGCCTCTATTTGATTACCTTCAAGGATGATGCTGCCAACTTGCTCTTCGATACGAATTCCAACGGTTTGTGTCTGTGAGCTATCCGTTCGTGTATCCCGAATTATATTATTTCTGAATACCAAATCGTTCGTATAGCCGCGAATGCGAATCCCGGCGGCTTCTCCACCGGTCCCGTTATTTTCGATGATATTTTCTTCGATACGATTACGATGTGCAGCCATTCCAAGAGATTCGTTGCGGAAGAAAATGCCATCCTGATTGTTCAGACGGACAATATTGCGACGTAATAAATTGTCGGAATCCTTATGCCCGATGGAAATACCGAACCGACCGTTGCTTTCGAGATCGTTTCCCTCAAACAGCCCGTGCCGAACCCGCCAGCATAAAAACAGCCCGTCCGTTCCATTGCGGCGGGCAATACACTTGCGTACGAGCGGACGCTGCGAACCGCTTCCGGGATGAATCCCCAGGGAAGCGTTGTCTTCACTAATACAGTCTAACACGGTGACATCATTAGACTGCTGAAAACTGATTCCATCGCCGTTGTAATTACGTACTACGCAGCCTTGAATGACCGTTCCAAAAGCCCGGTAAAGAAAAATCCCCGCACCTCGGCATCCGTTCAAGTGGACATTGGACTTTTTATTGCCGTCTATAACAAGGCTTTCAATTCGTGCCGCTTCAACATTATACGCACTGACAACAGGAAAAACCGTCGCGGCCTTTGCCTTATTATTCACCATACAGTCCGCCATCAAGGGATTATCAATGGAAAATGTATTTTCATTGCTTCCGGTGATACGAGCGATGGTAGTATGAAATCCCCCTGCCTGGTCGTCCCAAATCGCCACGCCGGCGCCGACCGCAAAACCTGCCGGATTTTCTACTGTGAATTGCTGCTCACCAAAATCGCCGTCGAGAGCCAAAGCAGATACTACGCCATCTGCTTTGCGCAAAACCGTTTTGCCCTTTTTGCCGCGAATGGTAACGTTCGTTCGCAGATGCAGCGAGTCGTACATAAGATACTCACCCTCGCTGATTTCAACTATGCCTCCTCCTAACCCGGCGATGTAATCGACCGCTGCCTGTAACACACGATTGTCGCTTCCAACTATATCAGCGTTTTTGTTTCCGACTGTTATACGGGGCAACACCTTCATAGCCGAGTGCATAATGTTAGGCAGTTGCTGCTCCCGGGGTTTTGGCGAGAAATCCTTTTGAACTTCTGATGCGTATGATACGCCGGCAATACTGAAAATCAAAAGACAACCGAAGAGTGGAATGAGAAATCTTCTTTGTCGAGTAGACATAATATGGTTCCTTTATTTAGGTTTAATCTGTTATCTTTTCTTCTTTTGCCTTTCGGTATCAAAAGGATGTATAATGTACTTTAGTCCATAATTTTTTTGCGGTGGGGCAAGCCCCACGCTGCAAATCCTCTATCCCCCTACCTGGCTTCGCAATTATACTAAACAAGACCGGAGAGTAAGAGTCTACAACAAAACTGAAAATAATTTCCATAAAAACATCTGGATTCCCGCTTTCGCGGGAATGACAAAAGTCGACAGGTAGTTTTGTTATAAGCTCTAAATAATTCACTCAGCCCTGAACACGTTGCTTATAGAACTTCGGTTGCTGCTATCATCGAAGCTGCGGACGGCAAAAAAGAGGGGCTGGCCGTTAGCATCCGGAATATTTGCAACGACGAATTTTTCCCTGCTGCCGGCTGACTTTGGCACCGGCTCTCCTGCACAATTTGTCGCCCGCCACCAGTTGCGCTTTACGCCGCTATCACGGCAATAGTCCCAATGTTCATAAGGCAATATAGGCATCTGTGCAACCTTTACCTGATACCTCGTTACCTTGCCGCCCGCGTCGCTTGGGGCGGTGAAGCTCACAGCCGCCCTGCCATCTTCAAGCCGCTTAACAGTCAAGTCTTCGATTGCTTTCGGCGGCTCGGTATCCGCTCTCGGATGCGAATACACGTAAAACAGCCTTGCAGTCGAAAGGACCGAATCGTCCTTTGGTGGATAATGCGCAGCAAAGTGATGTTGAGACGTCATACTGGTAGTCTGATAGAGGCGACGGTTGCCGAAAGACCAGAACTCTTTGCCCTTTTCCAGCAGCTCCTTCCGACCTGTCCAACAATAAGCCTGAACACAGCAGTCCGGAAAGAATCGCGTATACCAGCCGGAATGTTTGGGGCCCTCACCCAACTCGTTACGCAGCTTCCCGTCGTACTTCCATTCATCCCAGATGTCGCCTTTGTGTGGTATATCCAGGGCCGTGTAATACCATGTCTGTTTGGCCACAGGGCTGAGCATATACTTAGCTGTAAAAAGGCCCGAAGCGATGACATAGTCCATCAAATCTTCATCTTCGGTCTGCTCGGCCAGCATATTACAGGCGCTTTGAATATAGGATATCATCCATGTCCCCCCGATGTCTCTCCACTTCCAACTGCCGCCGGCAGCGTCACGAAAAGTGCCGGAGTCATCTACCGTGATGTTATTTTTAGCCATATACTCCTTGATACCATCCGTTAGATAGGTTTTGGGATACTTATTGGCCACCACCGCATAGACACCACGCTCGTCAATATACTCCTCTGGTAGATTTACAAAGGTGTCCCGGCAAAGATTAACCAGCTTTTGAAGGACAGGATTATTCGGCTGCACCATCCAGGTGCGTACGGCAACATAGAAGCCCCGACCAAAACCACGTGTACTTGCGAGGTTACTTTTGCCGGGGGTAAAATTTCGAAAGTGAGTGAACTCATCCCATTTTGTTTCGCAATTATCGATGGCTGCCTGCAGCGCTTCCCGGTCGCCGGTCAAACAGAACCAATCGACAAGGCCGGCCCCATAGAAATGACAGTAACAGCTTTTGGCCATCGCCAAGCGCCAAAGAGTTCTGTCTACATTTGTACCCTTGTTCCAGTGAGCAAATTCGAGATTGGCCTTACCTCGAACAGGACGGTTGCCCGGCGGTCCTCCCTGCGGGAACCATATCCCCCCATCCTTCCACTGCCAGTCCTCGGTCCGCCAGCTTTGAAGGTCTGTATGGTAACGGCCCCAGGCCTCGGCCTCGTCAAAGAAACCGTGTTTGCCCGTCCGTAAAAACATGAGCAGCAGTCCCTCAGCCGAGTCCGCCTCACTCTCGTAGTGGTTATCCTCATAACCTACAAAACGCCACGGATTCTGCGGGCGGTCAGGTTCACGGCCGACAGTCCAGCCCCACTTTTTATGACAGGCTCTTTCGTCAGTTAGAGTTCCAAATCTTCCGACGCCAAGAACGTTACATCGGCTGTACCATTGGCCCGGAGCGAAAGCCCAAACGCGGGCCGCGGCAGCATGAGCCTTTTCCGCCAATACCATACCATCGCCATCAGCATCAAAGTCAATCCTGTACTCACTGGAATGTGCCGAACAATCATAGAGCCAGCGGTAGTCATCCTGGCAGGCGTATGGTCGCCCTACGATGGTTTGTCCCTGCTCCCGCCCTTCGAATAGTTTGCCGGCGGCATCGAGTACTACCGTACTATCTGAAGATACACCCAGCAACCTCGGTGGATCCGTTCTAAATAGCCTGTCGGCTACCCAGAGAGAGCCGCATGAAATCCATCCTTGAGCATCACGACCACTCCATAGTTGGCTGTTAGCTTGCATGAGCTTGGCCGATGCTAACTCTCTGTTCCTTTCCTCTTCGAGACCCTGATGCAACGAAATCTCACCATCACCATTGACTATCACGGGCTTATCAGCGCCAATTATAATAGTCCCGTCTTTCCTCCTTGGCCTCAGCTCAATTCGCGAACTTTTGACCTTTGCAAAATACCTGCGGTCCGAACGACTGTTTAACAGAGAGTGCCTGACAAGGATATCGCTTCGACCAACCCAGGCGGTAATATACGTGCAAAAACACATTTGTGCAGTCTGGTCATCCTTGAACTTGCCTCTGACCTCTATCGTCACCCTCATCGGGCCGGCATAGTGGAGCTTGACCAGGTTGGGCGTATCAGCAAAGTACCGCTTGTCCACAAGGCCATCGACGTAACTGATATTCCCGCTGTCTACAGTCACCTGACCATTTACAGTGACGTTTCCTACCAGGTTGAAAGGTTTATCCTTTCTGATTTCAAAAGTTGTTCTGCCGGTATCGACATGCACAACATTCGCGGATTCGGTAACTTTCAAAGGCTGAGTCGGTACAGCAGGCCCGCCGGTTTTGAGCAGCAGCGTTTTAGTCTCTTTTGCCTCAAGGTCAAGCTGGAAGTCCAGCAGCACCCATCGGACAAAGCCTTTTGGGCCTACCACCAGTTCACTGACCTGGACAGGGATTGATTTGTCTCCATCAAAAAGGGCTAATTTGACCTGACCAGGCTTGAACATTCCAGCCGGCAGAGCAATACCGCCGCTTACAGGCTCAACTTTGCGGGCAATTCCAGCCGGCTCCTCCACGTTCACCGGCACTTCAAACGCCTGCGCTAAAGAAAACAAACTCAACACCAACAATAAAGCTGAACCAATTACCGCCCTCACACTACCTCCTGCACCTAATAATTTTACTTGTCATCTCTAAAATGTACTCAGGGGCTGACTTCTAAGATAGCTTCAGACCAATGACGCAAATCCCATTTGTCGAATTTGATATCCGAGGTAAGAACATAGACTTTTTCAGATATATTATTCGGCACAACTATTTCAAAGCGGGCTTCTCCTTCCTTCCTCGGTTGAATACTTATTGATGCCTTCTCAGGTTTTAATCGAAATTCTTTTGGAACATTCGGACTGACAGTAAATATATGCGAAGAGCTGGAATGATTAAAGATTATAACTGTAATTTCAACGTTTTGCCCCGGCCTAATCTTTTGGCCATACGGATATATCCTGGCCCATCGTTCATCAATTCCGTAATTCGGCTCATCCCATGGAAACAGTTTTGACAATATTCGCTTGCGTTTTTGAAGCTTTGCTATCATGTGCCGGATCTGCTCTTGACTGTAGCGGAAAGGTTCGACGACATGCTGATTGATAAGCAGATAGTCCGGACGCATTTTTTGTAAATGAGCCAGACAATAGAAATATCCCATGCCCTTATGGAGAAGATTACGATTTTGCAGACAATAATCATCGATACCGGATGGTGTGAAAGAATCTCCAATAAAAAATATCTTTTCACCATCATCCTTTTCGACCAGCAGGGCATCGTGATATAAAGTCTGACCCGGAAAATAGTAGAAAGTCAAATTGAATTCTTTCCACCGCATTTTATGACCGTCGGGAACAACTATCAGATTTGGCACCCCTTGTGAAGTCAAACAAGGCAAACGATAGGCTCCCGGATTTTCAAAAATATCCTTTGAATCCTGACAGGCATATACCGGGCACTTAAATCGGCGAAGAAGTGCGTTAACCTCATTTGTGTGGTCATCATGATAATGCGTTATGAACAGACCTTCGAGTTTTGTCAGTTTTCCGCTATCTCTTAACTTAATAATTTCATCAATAATAGCTCGTGAGCCGCAGTCGATAAGAAAACCGGCTCCATCCTCTGATAATACAAGCCTTGAATTATGAATCGGAACAATCCAGTCCGGCGGTTTCTTCCTGATGGTTTCCGCGTAAGGGGCCCAATCAACTTTATCATCCGGTTCCAGTACTCTTGCGGCAAGGACCTCATAGTTGTCTTTGAAATACCAGTGACCGGCATTAATAGATAAATAGTTTTTGTAAGCTGCCTGCAGTGTCTCAATCAAACGTTCAATAGCGGCCTTTGGATTTCTAATAACAGGCCCGCGAGCCGGGACCAGAATATCAGGCTCCCGATTGCTTACTTTACGCAAACTTTTTATCAGTTCACCAAGCCTGCCGGCGTACCCGTGATAACCTCCAATCTTTGCATCGTCGACAGCATCCTGCAGACTGTACAAATCGAATAGCTGCCCATCTCCAAAGATAATATCACCGACAAAGCCATACTTGATATCATCAACATTTATGAAATAAGAAACCGCACCTCTGGTATATCCCGGCGTATCTAAAACTTTTACTTCCAAATCCTGCCAATTGATAGTGTCCCCTTCACCCACCTTGCGGCCCACTCTTAAAGGCTTGATGGGGACTTTAGTGGTTTGCTGATGAGAATCATGGAATCTGGCTTTAATAAAAGATGTCCAAAAATCTTCAGCATTCGAAAAGCTGTCTGCTTCTTTAGCCGGGACGATAGAATCAGCACCATTGTCGACCAGCTCCCGACCTGACCAGACTACATCCCGCCGGTTATGTGTAAAAAAGACCATGTCCGCCTTTTTCAGATTTCGGCCAGGGTCGCCATAGACTACAAGTGCTCGTCCATCTTTCTTAATAAAAACACCATTTGTGGAATTCTGACAAATTGAAACATGTGGACTTAATTCAACGATGCTTGCAGCATGACATACGGTTGTTAATATGAGAACTGAAGCGAATATTACGATGGTTATAATCCTTCGTTTCATAGTGACACTTACCCTCTTATACTTTCGGTTTTAACCATAGGTCAATTGGTTTTTTTATTCCCTTTGGCTGAAATGGTAATTCAATTTTACGGCCCGCTCCTGCAGATTTGTAGCCGGCATAGAGCACTTCCTGAACAATTCGGCCATCCTCTCCTGCAGCCTGCGGTTCTTCCTTGCCACGTACGCATCGGGCAAAATGATACATCTCCTGCGGAAAGCCGTAATTCCACAACTCTTCATAAACAGGCCAGGTCCATCCTTTGGTTGTAGGTGCTTTTTCCACCGCATAGCCATAACCATACTCACTATAGGTCGGCAGTGCATTGCCCATATGCAGGTCTGC
>CAYVIT010000059.1:0-5669 GCA_964451425.1 uncultured Pirellulales bacterium | reverse complement strand
GGTGCGTGCGGCCCAAAGTGCTTCTCGCTTTGCTTGACCATATAGACCTTGCCAAAAGCGCCCTGGTCGGCCATTTCCTTGGCCTTGACATACTTGGGCGTGAAAAATAACTCCTCGGCATACATAAGCAGCACGCCCTTTCGTTTGCAGGTCTCAATCATCAGGTCCGCTTCTTCAAGTGTCATACATAAGGGTTTTTCGCAGACCACGTGCTTACCCGCGTTAGCGATATCGATAGTCATTTGCGCGTGCAGGTAGTTCGGTGCAGTAATTGTGACCATCTCTATATCATCTTCGGCCAGCATCTTTTTATAGTCTGTAAAAAATTGAGGAATATCATATTTTTTTGCCAGTTTCTCTGCATTGCCCGGTGTGGGAGAGGCAACAGCAACAACTTCGGCCTCATCAGGCATAATCCGGAAAGATTCAGCGTGGATATCGGCCTCAAATCGTGAGCCGATGATGCCAACCTTAACCCTGCCTTTATTAGACATCGTTTATGACCTCCTTACATTGGAAAGCCCTGACGGTAATTTAAAATCCGGTTATTATTTACTCTTTGGCGTCGACCAGGTAAAAGGTTTTGGGGCATCTGCGAAAGGTAACTTGTCAAAACTTTTACCGCTGGCAGGCGTTTTTCCGAAAAATATCTTGTCAGCAAAGTCAACCAATGTACGCCAATCGTCTTCGTTTTGAGCGTGGCCGCCCATACGATAATAGAGACCAATCTTGTCACCGGCACCTAAAAAGTCGAATACCGGCTGCGCCCCACGGTGGGATTGTTGTGTGCCATAAGGATTAGCCCATAAATCGCCGAGTGCATCAACGGAAATCAACGCTCGCGGAGCAACGAGCGCTTTTAGAAAATGCTGGTCGAACGGCAGTTTAGTCTCTTTGTCGGCAAAATCTCTAAAACGCGGATGAAACCAATATGAAAATCTTCTCGGATTCGTTATCTGCTCCAACGACTCCGGATTTTCACCCTCAAACCGATAACAGCCGGCACCACCGCAGCCTGAACCGTTTGGTGCAACAATAGCAATCCTTTCGTCAAGAGCACCAGCCAGCAGCGCCGTCTTGCCGCCACGCGAATGGCCTGTAAAAACAATTCTCCTCTTATCGACCACATCCAGGGTCTCAAGATAATCTATAACGCGCATACCTCCCCAGGCCCACACGGCCAGCGTCGCCCAGTCATAATCCGGATAAGCCTGCTGGGCCGGCCCTACGGCGGCTTTCCGGTCCGGGTCCAGGTCGGTGCGGTTATAGTCTGCTACAATATATCCACGCTTAACGATTTCCTCTGCTATGGGTACTTTAAAAATATCGCTGTCATTCTTGAGAATGACAGGAAATGGCCCCTTGCCTTTTGGAATGATGATACCGACATTGACTTTCACCTTTTTGCCGGGTCCCATAGAAAGGAGAATGTGTTTCTTTGTGGCACCTCCATCATAAATAGACTCGGATGATAATTCTTTAGCAGTAACATTTTTTGGCACCGGCGGCATGTGTCCATACTGGTAGTACAGCATCATCGCTTTAATTTCCTCACGACGCTTTTTCCAGTCCGCCCTTGTCTTAACGCGCTTCCCATTATTCATCAGGAATGGGTCGGGCAGCTCCTTGACATCAGGCAGCTCATCCACGGTTGGCATATCAACAATTTTGGGAAGATTAACACCCGTGCAGGAAACCATTGCCAGCAAAGGTAATACCAAAATAAAACCTTCCACCTGATTCATTATTCGCTCGCAAACTTGTCCAAACATAATTATACCTCCATATTATCTACGCAAAATTCGATTGGAATTTACCATTCGATATCAGCTCAGCTATACGCCGGCACTTTCCTGCATAACATTATCATATCAATCCTAAAAATTCAACTATATTGAGTCTTTTTTGTCAACCGGCTATCATAACACAACATGCAGTATAAATTTACCGCGGTCGCCACTGCTCCCAGCCAGCGTGGTAGTTGACAAAATCAGCTTCAGATGTTATACTTCTTTGTAATCACATTTTACAAGTAAACTACTACGCCCTCACGGACGTAGTATTACGAAGGAAGAATAAATATGGCTGCAGAAACTCGCAGTATATGCTACAGACCTAAGAAGCTTATTATTTTTCTCTCCGTTATATTTATCCTCACAGCAAACCACGGCCAGGTCAATGCCAGTGAAAAAAAGGTCAATGACGACAAGCCCAAGGCCATCGCCAGGCGTTCGAATCCAGACGCCCGTATTCTGCGGGATTTAGAGTATGTCCCTGAAGGCCATGAGCGCAACAAGCTCGATTTGTATTTACCTAAGAAAACCGACAAAAAAGAACAAACAACCGACAGACTTCCCCTGATTATATGGGTACACGGCGGAGCGTGGTGGGCCGGCAATAAGAATAACTGCCCGGCCCTCCGATTCCTGCGCAAAGGTTACGCCGTCGCAAGTATCAACTACCGGCTGAGCCAGCACGCGATTTTCCCAGCACAGATTGAAGACTGCAAAGCTGCTGTTCGCTGGCTGCGCGCGAACTCGAACCAGTACGGCCTTGACCCAAATCGTATCGGAGTATGGGGCTCGTCCGCCGGCGGACACCTTGTTGCATTACTGGGCACGACAGGCAATGTGAAAGAATTCGACAAAGGCCGGGACCTTAGTGTTTCAAGCCGTGTGCAGGCAGTGTGTGACTATTTTGGCCCGACCGACTTTACCAAGATAAGCAATTTTCCAAGCAGCATTAAACACGACGCTGACGATTCGCCCGAGTCGAAGCTAATCGGCGGTCCTGTTCAGCAAAACAAAGATGCATGCCAACGTGCAAATCCTATTACATACATCACAAAGGACGACCCACCGTTTCTAATTGTGCACGGCGACCAGGACCATACAGTTCCACATAACCAGAGTCAGCTTCTCTTCGAAGCTCTGAAAAAGGCAGGCGTGCAGGTTCAGTTTCATACGGTCAAAGGAGCCGGGCACGGCGGATTTAACAGTCCAGAGGTCGACAAAATGGTAGACGATTTCTTTGACAAATACCTGAAAAGCAAAAAATCAACAAATAGAGGCCTTGCCTCGCTTTACCCCTGCGATGAAGGTATCGAACGCGACCCACGGGTCCTTTTCGTTGATGATTTCGAGACAGGTACAACAGAAGATATCGGGGCACGCTGGGGCAGCATATCAAAGAAGGAAAACATTACACTTTCAGAAGACATCCACGCCGATTCACCAGGCAGCAGGTCGATTCACATATCAAAAAACGGACACATATTCACTCACACAAGGGGTGTCGATACTATGTATGCCCGCTTCTATGTCAAGTTCCACGAGAAAACCGGTTACGTCCACCACTTTGTGCATCTTGTCGCGGACCGCACGCCGACACCCTGGCCCAAGGGAGGTGCCGGCGAAACACCGCCGGGCGACGCCAAGTTCTCAACCGGAATCGAGCCCACCGGAAGCTGGGGCAAATATCCGCCGCCGGGTATATGGAACTTTTACACCTATTGGCACGAAATGAAAACCAAATGGGGCTCCGTATTTATCGGTAAAGAAGAACAGATTCAGCCGGGCCGGTGGTATTGCATCGAAGTAATGCTTAAGGCCAATTCCAGCCCTGACAAGGCGGACGGCGAGCAGGTTTTCTGGGTCGACGGCGAATTATACGGAAGGTTCACAGGCTTCCGCTGGCGTACCACCGACAAGCTCAAAATCAACAGCTTCTGGCTGCTGTTCTACAACACCGACCAGCCCGCCCGGCATAACAAGGACCCTCACCCGGAAAGCCGCGTTATGGAGGTCTGGTTCGATGATATCGTTATCGCAACTGAATACATCGGGCCGGTCTACGGAAAGCCAAAAGCCGGCAAGAAAAAGGCAATACCTTCAAAAAGTGCCCTGTTGACACCGGGACTACTTTTGCCCGAACCCGGCGAAGTAGTTCTTTCACAAAGCTTCGAAGATGGCCCAGGAGGTTTCAAAGGGGGCAATGTCAGCGAAGGCGGTGTAAATGATTCGAAGGCCTACTCATTTGGTCCAAAAGGCGCATGGATATGGGATACTTATTCCATACCTGTCAAAGACTCAACAATAATAAGCTTCAAGCTAAAACCACTCTGCGATGCCAGCGAGGCCACAGTTATGGTCTGGTCGAAAAAACATAAGGACAACTGCCGTTACAGAATCAGCGGACTTCAGAAGAACCAGTGGAGAGATGTCGAGTTCCGGGCAATAGAGGCTCGCGTCGGCTGGGATATGAGGGGAACCAGCCTTGAGTCAGACGTCCTCGATAACTTCAAGCTCATCTTCGAGGGCGCAAACATCGACAAGATCCTGTTAGACGATTTCCAGATTCATCATTAGCAAACACCGGCCTTCAAAAATACTCAAACTATGACGGTTATGAATCCTACAAGATTTCCTAACGTATTTAACCTTATCTAATCTTTGTAGTTTATATTGTAATTTTCGGCTCAAGAGTTTATTATTGGCACAGTAAATACAGATATTGTTTGGTTTTGAATAGCCAAATTGGAGATTATATTGTGCGTAACTTTGCTTTATTAACAGTGTTAGCATTATTCTTATACGGCTGTCAGAACGGCAGCAAACCAGACTCTATAGTAAAATCAACACACAAAGCGAGCCTTCAAAAAACCGCCGACGGTCTCTCCCTGACTATAGCCGGCGAGACTATAACCAGCAAAGAGATAGTGATGGACGTAATGGACAGTTACTTCTCTATTCCGCAAAGCAGCGATTATGAACTATTCAAACGGCAGGTTGAGCCACAGCTTAAAGAAACTATCACTATTAGGATATTAAATGCTCTTCTTTATCAACAGGCAAAAAAGAACACAAGAGAAGATGTCGACAAATTCCTGGAAAAACCGGCAGAAGCCGAGGTAAGAAAATTAATTATGGAATTAGATGGCGATTATGCCAAGGCCGAAGAGGTCCTCAAGCAAAGGGGAATGGACTGGGCGGGCTTTAAGGAATACCAGAAAAAGATGATTCTTACAGAATATTACTTAACTACGCTATTGCCTAAGACTGCTCCAATCACTTACAGCGAGCTGCTGGACTGTTACAACCGGATGAAAGAGGATTCTTTCGTTATTCCACCGGCGATAAAGTTTCAACTAATTGATATCGAACCGGCAAAGTTACAGGTAACAGACCCCAATCATAGCCAAGTCGAACAGGCAAGAAAACTGGCTGACGAATTGCTTAAGCAAATAAAAGCGGGCAAGGATTTCCCTATAGTAGCAAAAGAACACCCGGCCGTATCATTTGCAGCGCACAGCCAGCCGGTCCAGCCGGAGAGTCTAAAATACAAGATTCTTGCCGACGAAGCCGAACAGCTTGAGCCCGGCGGTATTTCAGGCCCCATTGAGGCAGCCGGACAAGAACATATCTTTATTATGAAGCTGGAAGAAAAACTCCCAAAGAGTTATCAACCGTTTGAGAAAGTACAGAGGAAAGTTAAGGCCAAAATTGCTTCCGACCGTCTGAAGCAGGCTCAAGACAAAGTTCTGGGCAGCCTTCGCCGGCAGGCAGAAAGTGAAATTAACGACGAATTTACAGAGTTCTGCCTGCAGGAAATTCACAAGATGAGAAACAAACAACAAACAAGATAATTAAGCCTTGAGTCTTAAGTCTGAT
>CAYVIT010000058.1:14413-19748 GCA_964451425.1 uncultured Pirellulales bacterium | reverse complement strand
AGCCTCTGGCGAAGCAGGATCAAAGCCAATTTCAGAGCCAAAAAAATGCTGCTGCGTTTGACGATTCCATACTATAATGGCAGGAACACTATTATTTACCTACGGTGCGGGCCGACTCCGCTTTTCCAAATAGGACATAGAACATTATGCTAAAACAGCCGAAGTTAGGTAATGGCTTAGAGGTGCAATATAGATATGAGTGCTGCTAACAGCCGACGCCCGATTCTTGTTTTGGGCATAGGTAATATTTTACTGCGTGACGAGGGTGTAGGCGTGCGTGTGATAGAGCGGATGCAGAAAATGCGCCTGCCCGACAATGTGGAGCTGATTGACGGCGGGACAGCCGGCGCGGATTTGTTGGACGCCCTGGCCGAGCGGAAGAAGGTAATCGTTATCGATGCGGTCCAGGCCGACTGCGAGCCGGGGACCGTGCTTCGATTCACTGCTGATGACCTGACTCAGCCTGACGGAGTAGGTATGTCGCTGCATGAGTTGGGTCTCGGTGAGGCCCTGACAATGACCAGGCAGCTTGGCTGTGCGCCGGAGGATGTGGTAGTTTTCGGTATTAAACCTAAGGATATTAGCTGCGGTTTGGAGCTTTCGGAGCAAATTTCGGCATCGATACCCAGGGTTGTGGAATTAGTATTGGCAGAAATCGCAAATGCCAAGAGGCATCCCTTTCGGGAGTGAATACGCCGGACAGCACACGAGCGATTGTGTTGGCAGGGGGAATATATGTGAAATGGAGCCAATGGGATTCGAACCCACGACCTCTTGCATGCCATGCAAGCGCTCTCCCAACTGAGCTATGGCCCCGAAGTAGGATAATATTAGCATATCAATCCGGCTTTGGCAAATAAATTTTCCATCTTCCAAACATCGCAGCAATTAGCCCTTCCATAACGGCAATTGCCTTTTATACACCGCCAAATTACAATATGTGCCAAGAACTGTTTGTACAAAGACCACGTATTAGAGACGGCTGCAAAAAAACATAGAAGATTAAGAGTTTTGATAAAAAGACAGAAAATATCCATAACAGGGCGTGTTCAGGGCGTTGGCTTCAGGCCCGCTGTGTATCGGCTGGCTTGCCAATTGGAACTTTCCGGCGTTGTCTATAACGACACAAAGGGTGTAACAATCGAATTACAGGGCCGGGAAGAAAAAATAGACGAATTTTTAATTCGCCTGCAATCTGATGCCGATAAGCCCCCCCTGGCGGAAATAAAATCCTGTAAAACAGTTGATATAGACGTTATCAAAGCCGAAGATAAATTCGTCATCGAGACAAGCGATTCGCAGGGAACAGCCCTGTCACAGGTAACTGCTGATATCGCCACCTGCCGGGATTGTATTGCGGAGATGGCCGAAAAAGAAGATTTTCGTTATGGCTACCCGTTCATAAACTGCACTAATTGCGGGCCAAGATACTCAATAGTAAAAACTATTCCCTACGACAGGCCTAATACCACGATGTCAGAGTTTGTTATGTGCGACAGATGCGGCGCTCAATACAAGGATATAGCCGACCGGCGTTTTCACGCACAGCCTGTGGCCTGTGGCGTATGTGGGCCCAAGATATGGCTCACGGATAGCGAAGGAAATACAATAACAACACAAACGAACAAAACCATCACTGAAACCGCGAGCCTGCTTCGGGCCGGAAAAGTCGTCGCAATAAAAGGAATCGGAGGCTTCCACTTAGCTGTCGATGCCCTTAATAATGAGGCGGTGAAGAGATTGCGAAAACGCAAAAAGCGAGACCACAAGCCCTTTGCTATGATGGCCGACTCAATTGAAACGATAAAAAAATACGCAATCGTAAGTAAATCGGCCGAGAAGCTCTTAAAGAATCCTCAAAGCCCCATCGTTTTACTGACAAAGAGAAAAAACTCAGCAATCGCTTCCTCAGTTGCCGAGGGCGTTAACACCTTCGGCTTCATGCTATGTTACGCCCCGCTCCATCACCTGCTGTTTGCCCGCAATATTGAAGTTTTAGTAATGACCAGCGGCAATATTTCCGATGAGCCGTTGATTTGCAAAAACGAGCTGGCGCTGGAGAGGCTGGCCTGCGTTGCTGATGCCTTTTTAATGCACGACAGGAAGATTTACCGGCAGGTCGATGATTCGATTGTGCATTTCATTGAGCAGGAGCCGGTACTGCTGCGGCGCTCAAGGGGATATGTTCCAACGCCGATTTTAATTGAAGCCAGTTGTCGCCAGGACATATTTGCTGCAGGAGGGGATTTGAAAAATACGTTCTGTTTTGGAAAACAAAATCAGCTTATCTGCAGTGAACATATAGGCGACCTAAAAGATGCAGAGGTCTATCACCACTATATCAATTCCATCGAGCACCTGCGAAAACTATTTGAGGTGGAGCCGAAAGTCATAGCTTGTGACCTTCACCCGGGATATTTGTCCACGCAATATGCCCTTTCATTACCCGATTTAAGGATTATTCAGGTC
This sequence comes from uncultured Pirellulales bacterium, assembly GCA_964451425.1. Taxonomy (GTDB): domain Bacteria; phylum Planctomycetota; class Phycisphaerae; order Sedimentisphaerales; family Anaerobacaceae; genus CS2-K091. The sequence continues at coordinate 17,279 of CAYVIT010000058.1, read as the reverse complement.
CAGCACCACTGGGCCCATATTGCTTCTGTGCTGGCTGAACACGGCCTTGACGAACCGGTCATTGGCCTTTCCTGTGACGGCACGGGCTATGGAACTGATGGGGCCATTTGGGGCTGTGAGTGTTTGATTGCTTCGCTGGATGGTTTTGACCGATTCGGCCATTTGGCTTACTACACGCTGGCCGGTGCAGATGCGGCAAGTAAAGAGGCAATAAGGCCCGTTCTGGGACTGCTGAAAAAAACTTACAGACACGATTTTAATCTACAGAAATTTAGATGGCTGCTTGACCGAATTGAAACTGACTCAAATAAACAACAAATCATATTCGAGCAAATTGAAAAACGGATCAACACTGTAGAAACTTCGAGTCTGGGCAGAGTTTTCGATGCGGTTGCCGCTATGCTCGGGCTGGGCAGTTACAATCATTTCGAAGCACAACTGCCAATGGCCCTTGAGGCAATCATTACCGGCGATACTGAAGAACACTACGATTTTGAACTTAAAAGCAGCCCCGGCAAGCCGCTTCAGCTTGATTTGCGTAAAATGATAATGCAGTTAATCTCTGATATTCAAGAAAACAAGCCATGCGGAGTCGTCTCGGGAAAGTTCCACAATACCCTCGCCGAAGCCCTGCTTCTGTTCGCCAAAGCTGCAAGAGAAAGCAAAAACTTAAACACAGTTGCTTTAAGCGGCGGTGTCTTTTGCAATCGCTATCTGACAAATCGTGTGATTAAGCTCTTGAATAAAAACTCCTTCTCTGTATTATTTAACCGCAATATCCCGTCTAATGACGGCGGGATTTCTCTGGGCCAGGCGGCAATTGCCGCCAAGCTCGCAAATAGTGAATCGTAATTCGTACGACGAACAACAAGATACGAAAGTCTAATTATGTGTTTGGCGATACCGGCAAGAATAGTTGAGTTGGAGAAAGATAACGCTGTTGTTGACGCGATGGGCAACCGCTGGAGAGCTAAAACCACCCTGCTTCCGGAGGCCAAACTGGGAGATTTGGTATTGATACACGCCGGCTTTGCCATCTCGCTTGTCGACGAAGAAGAAGCAAAAGAAACCTGGCAGCTTCTTGCCGAAATCGCAGATTTCGATGAGACGTCAGATAAGATTTCGGGATAGATTTCGATAATTATGCTCGAGAGAATCTACAAAGCACAGACTACTATGGATACTGCCTGCAAGACTTTGGGTCGGCAGATTAACATAATGGAAGTCTGTGGCACGCACACCGTTTCTATTTTCCGTAACGGCATCAGGTCAACTCTGCCCAGGCAACTCAAACTCCTGTCCGGCCCGGGCTGCCCTGTCTGTGTTACGGACCAAAGTTATATCGACATCGTGTTACAAATAGCAGACCGTGATGACTGCATAATTGCCACTTATGGTGATATGATTCGCGTCCCCGGCAAAGGCGGTTCGCTCGAAAAAAATACAAAAGCCAATGTCAAGATTGTTCTAAGCAGTGAAGATGCACTACAATTAGCAAAAGACAATCCCGGTAAAATAGTTGTCTTCGTCGCAGTAGGCTTTGAAACCACTGCACCAGCTACGGCGGTAGTGGTAAAAGAAGCGGCTGAACAGAACATCGGCAATTTTTGTATTTTGAGCGGACACAAACTGGTGGTACCTGCCATGCGAGCGCTCGTATCCGAGAAAAACCATAATATAGACGCCTTTCTCTGTCCGGGCCATGTCAGCGTGATAATCGGTTACGGCGCTTTTACCGAGATTGTGGAACATTTCTCTCGGCCGTGCGTGGTGGCGGGATTTGAACCGATGCAAATAATCGAGGGACTCGCCGAAATCTGTCGCCAACTGACCACCGGCAAAGCTGAATTAACATCGGTATACAAAGCTGCCGTAACCGAACAGGGCAATACGACTGCGCAAAAAATTATGGCCGAGTGCTTCGAAGAAGCGGACGGCTACTGGAGAGGGCTGGGAAAGATAGAAAAAAGCACACTCAAACTGAGGGACAAATATAGTCAATTAGACGCCCTTACACGATTCAACATCACTGAAACACCAGGTGAGGATACGAGCGGCTGTCGATGCGGCGAAGTATTATGCGGACTGATTGAGCCCCCGGAATGCGGCCTATTCAAAAATAGCTGCACTACTGAGAACCCGATCGGCCCGTGCATGGTAAGCTCTGAAGGGGCCTGCGCAGCATGGTTTAAGTATGGCCCGGAGAGATAACACAAGCAATGACAAAAGCTAAACATGACAGAATCTTACTGGCGCACGGCGGCGGAGGTCAACTGACAGACGATTTAATCCGCCACCATATTCTGCCGAGCCTCAGGAATGATATTCTCGCTGAGCTGGCCGACTCGGCCAAGTTAAATCTTAACTCAAAGTCTGTGTTTTTTACAACTGACAGCTACGTCGTCAAACCGCTGTTTTTTAACGGCGGTGATATCGGCAAACTGTCCGTTTGCGGAACGGTAAATGACCTGGCTGTCGCCGGCTCAAAACCTGTTGCCCTGTCATTGTCGCTGATAATCGAAGAAGGTTTTGAATTTGAATCCCTTGATAAGATTTTAGCCAGTATCAGCGAAGCAGCCCGTCAAAACAACGTGAACATTGTTACCGGTGACAGCAAGACCGTTGAAGCGGGTGCGGCTGATAAAATTTTTATAAATACGGCCGGGATTGGAGAAAAATTACCAGGCGTGGATTTGGGATTCGAGAAGATTGCAGCCGGCGATAAAATCATTATCAACGGCACAATCGGTGACCACGGTATAACTATTATCTCACAGCGGGAAGGTATCAAATTTCAATCACCGCTGAAAAGCGACTGTGCAGGCCTGGCGGAGTTAACATGCCAACTGCTGGAGAACACAAACGG
>CAYVIT010000058.1:0-14313 GCA_964451425.1 uncultured Pirellulales bacterium | reverse complement strand
GCGACTGTGCAGGCCTGGCGGAGTTAACATGCCAACTGCTGGAGAACACAAACGGCGTAAATCCCGTTAGAAATAAGATGCTTGAAGTTCCCACCTCAGCTTCGCGAGGGATTTCCAACGGGGTAAAGTTCATGCGTGACCCAACCCGCGGAGGATTAGCTGCAACACTCAACGAAATCTCAAAAGCGACCGAACTGAGCATCGAAATTCGCGAGGCCGACCTTCCAGTCAATCCTACGGTGCAGGCGGCGGCCGATATGCTTGGTTTTGATGTGCTAACAATTGCAAATGAGGGTAAATTCGTTGCAGTCGTCTCGCCGGAATCAGCCGACGACTGTCTGAATATCTGCACAAATCATCCGCTGGGCAAAAATGCAAAAATAATCGGTGAGATTACCCAAAACCGTGATGCGCCTATGGTGGAAATGACAACCAAAATCGGCGGAAAAAGAATTGTCCAGATGCCCTACGGACGAGAGCTTCCGAGGATATGCTGATGCACGAAATGATGGTAGCGGAAAGTCTGTTAGCGGCAATCTCAACCGAAGCTACAAAACAAAATGCAAGACCTGTCAATGCCAGGATTAGCTGTGGAATGCTTAATGCCATCAATGATGAAGTACTTTGTTTTGCCTTCGAGGCCATTGCCAAAGGCACGAAGTGCGAAGGTATGAAATTGCACATAGAATATAAGCCGATGCGGGGACGGTGTAAAAGCTGTAATGAAAGCTTCGATGTTGAACTTTCGCACCCGGAATGTTCTAAATGCAGCAGTGAGGATTTCGAATTACTACCTGATGCGCCCCTGCTTCTGGAAGAAATAGAATTTGCAACGGAGCAATGATATGTATAAAGTCAATGTCGGCAAAAAAATCCTCAGTGCAAACGAAGAATATGCCCTCAAAAACAGCCAGCTTCTGACCGAGCAGAAAAAATTATGCCTGAATATGATATCGTCTCCCGGCTCGGGTAAGACTACAATCCTGGCAAGAACAATAAGCGAATCGAAGGATAAAATAAAAATTGGTGTGATTGAAGGCGACATTCAAACTGAAATAGACGCCGAGAGAATCAGAGCAACCAAGGCACCGGCGGTCCAGATAAACACCAAAGGCGCGTGCCATTTATCAGCAGCCCAGGTAAACAGTGCTCTTGGAAATTTGCCTCTTGGCGATTTGGATTTGATTTTTATAGAGAATGTCGGAAACCTCGTTTGCCCATCCGCTTTCGAATTGGGCGAAACCGGCAAGATCGTTGTGCTCTCAGTTGCGGAGGGCGACGACAAACCGGCGAAGTATCCTTCTATCTTTGCAAAGTCAAAGGCGATGCTTATAAACAAAATTGATTTGCTGAAAGCAGGCATGGTGGATTTTGATATCGAACGAGCGAAAGCCGATGCCCGCAAATTGAATAAAGGCATCGAGATTTTTCCAATATCAGCCAAGACCGGAGAGGGTATGACCGACTGGTACGATTGGTTGACAAAAGAGGTCAAGAATTTACAATCGTGATTAATTAAACCTTCCCGGAATTTCATATCTCACTATCCGGATGAAGACTTAGTTCCGGCTTTGTAGAGACCGTGCTGATGAATATAATCTGCAACGGCCGGATGTAACATATCAGCCACATCACGGCCGGCAGCTAATCTGCTTCGTATTTCCGTGCTGCTTATATCAACGAGAGAGGTTTGGACAACGTTTCGCTTGAGCTTCTTGACGCGGTCTGGACCCCAAATATCCTCAAATTTGGCGAAATTTGGGGGTTTACAGCCGGCCCGAAACATCGTCGACAGATTGCATTCATCAATCAGGTCGGCGATTCCATACCAAAGCTGAAGTTCGTCAATACTATCCGCCCCAATGAGCCAATATATTAATGTGTCATCCCCGTAGTCGCCTTGAAATTTTCGCACAGTCTCCAAAGTATAGCTTGGCTGCGCCCTTTTCAATTCGTAATCACTAACCTCGAAATTTTTATTATGGGCGATTGCAAGAGATATCATTTTGAGCCGGTCACTATCACCTGCTTTCGGAAAGAAACCTTTCAATGGGGAGCGCTTCGCCGGAACGAAAATGGTTTTCTCCACACCAATCATCTCAGCCGCGTCGGCTGCAACAGCAGTATGGCCGAGATGGATCGGATCAAATGTACCACCAAACAAGGCTGTTTTTCTCTTCACCATAAAAAACTAACAAGCAAACTGTGTGTTATTAGAAAAAATATTGCAAAAGAAATTATGAAATTCTACCCAACAAAAAATACTGACAAACATTGAATACTTCCAAAGGAAGATTCAGTTTTCACTGACTTCTAATATATAACAGAACCATAGTAACATACCCAATGACAAAAGAAAGACTTTTTCTTTAACGATGAAAAACTGCAAAAGCTGCTGATAAGTTAAATATATTGCCTTCAATACGGCCAATCACAACAAAGTACTTTCTCAGCATAAGTACAAATTTCTTTTTTTAATAGAAACAAGTTATCGTTTTATCAAAGGGTATGATAAACAATACAAGTCGTTATGTAAAACTTGTAAAGGAAAAAAAATCATGAAGTATTTATAAACATTTGGACGATAAAAAAAATATAAGTAATTATTAACTTTTTTCATAATTTGCTTGACAGGATTTTGGGAATTAAATTAGTATTACAATGTTAACTTGTTGAATGCAAAAAAATTCAATCAACCGAAAGGAGTAAATGATGGCAAAAAAGAAGAAAGCAAAAAAGAAAGCAGCCAAGAAAACCAAAAAGAAAGTGACTAAGAAAAAAGCTAAGAAGAAAAAGAAATAGCGCAGCAATTTGACTAAGGTTCCTGTTTTAGGATCTGTCCGACGACAGACAAAATGGGAACTTGGCCGCAGTTCAAAATTTGAAATACTGCGGCAAGCTGTAAAAAGAAATGGAAGGTTCACACATTGGATGTGGACCTTTCATTTTTCATGATATACACGCCCCTGAATTCAGCCCTATCAGTTCCGTCACACAAACCAAAATAACACCTATCACAGACTCTTCTATTGCAATCGGTCTCGGATTTCGTATACTACTTACTGACATTAAAGCATGTTTCTGTAAGCCATTTGCAGGCAAAGAGTTACGGCGATATGGATTATTTCAACTACCAAGATGGAAGACTATTTTCTGAAAATGTAGACGTAGAAACTATCGTCGCCGAGGTCGGCACGCCGCTTTACATCTATAGCAAAGCTACTTTCAAGCACCATCTGCAAAAGATTCAGCAGGCATATAATGAGCTTGATACAACGATTTGTTACTCCGTCAAGGCCTGCGGCAATATAAACATCCTAAATTTTATGGCCGAAGCAGGAAGCGGATTTGACATTGTCAGCGGGGGCGAGTTATATCGTGTTATACAAGCCGGCGGCAATCCATCGAAAATCGTTTATGCCGGCGTCGGCAAAACCGACATCGAAATTATAGAAGCACTAAATGCAGGCATTGGTTATTTCAACATCGAATCAGAAGCTGAGCTAAACAACCTGATTCGGCTGGCAAAAGAAAACAACTCTGCATCAAACAAGAAACCTAAAGCCGCCCTGCGTGTCAATCCTGACGTTGACCCAAAAACACATACATATACTACTACAGGCAAAAAGGAGACTAAATTTGGCGTTGATATTGAGCGTGCGAGAAAAATATTTGCCGAATTTGGAAAAAATAATTCGGTAGCTATTTGTGCAATTCACATACATTTAGGCTCGGCTGGACATACCATACAACCGTACGTTGAGGCGATAGAAAAAATATTGGCTCTGATTGAACAATTACGCAGCGATGGTTTCACAATCGAAGCAGTAGACCTTGGCGGCGGATACGGCGCTGATTACATAACAGGCATAGCGCCAACGGCCGCTGATTATGCGGCTGCCATTGTGCCGTTATTAAAAGATAAAAACCTAAAACTTATTCTCGAGCCGGGTGCAAGTATCGCCGCCAACGCAGCGATTTTAGCAACCAAGGTTTTGTACATAAAAACAAGCGGCCGTAAAAAATTCGTTATAGTCGATGCGGCAATGAACGATTTGATTCGTCCGCCGTTATATGGCGCATTCCATTTCATCTGGCCCGCGAAAGTAGCTCAGAAATTTGTGCCTGACCGCCGGGACAAAGACTTAAAACTGACTGGTACTGAAATCGTTGATGTGGTCGGCCCGATTTGTGAAAGTGCAGATTTCTTCGCCAAGGACAGGGCCCTGCCGCCGGTAAAACGCGGCGACATAATCTCTATTTTCACCGCCGGGGCGTATGGCTTTAGTATGGCGAGCAATTACAACGCTCGAGGCCGAGCCGCTGAAGTCCTCGTTGACGGCGATAAGTTTTCCATCATCAGAAAACGCGAAACCTACGAAGATTTAATATCACCGGAAAAATAAGGTCCTATTTTTCCAACCAGTATCCATATGCAACATTACTGGTGTCGCAACAGCAACTCAGAACCTGCCAGCGAGCCCATCGGATCCCACGGCGGCAGGACTATCGGTTTAAGTTCCAGCGCTTTTTGTAGTTCCTTGGGCAGATAGCTCTTGCGGGCTGCTATCTCGAACATATACTCATCAAACCATGAGTCGTTCATAATAAAAAAGCCCTTCTTGCCAATCTCATTGCTCCAACTGTTCTCTACTCGCCAGCGGCGCGGTCGAGCCTCGACTACATCCACACCCGTAAAAAGCATAGCGTGGTTCATACTGCTTTGATGGTAAATCAGCCGGTCGGCCTTATTCAAAACAAACTTCGTATCGTAGACACCCTCATAATCGAACAAGTCAGCGTCCCAAAGACCAATGTCGCGGGCCATTTGTGGTGAACAATCACATCCGAACCACACCGGCTCACCATCAAGCAAGGTGCGCACAGCGATTTTTTTCATCGTATCAATATCAACATTCAAATACTTGACCGGCTCACCACCGACCACATTACCAAGGTAGGCCACCGTGAAAGTACGACCATACGGGCTGCTCGGCCGAGGGTCATGCACCAGGCAAACGTACTCGTCCAGGTCCAGGGTTACATATTTTTTGGCAAATTCCTGCGGAGTCAGCACACCATCGCGGTGAAACTTGTTATCCTTGTCGCGCCACTGCCAATCAAAACGCTTTGGGGGCGTGCCCATGTGGATGCTCAGAATTCGGTAAACAGCCGTAAGGATTTCCTGCTTAGCCTTTCGTAACTTCTTAACACCGGCACCTTTCAAATGCATATCGCGCAGAATCTTGGCACCCTCGCGGAGTTTGGCCTTAAGGGCCTTGTTCATCAAACGGCTGTTTGAAGAACTTTCGCTCTCAGGCATAGCCATCTTGGGCACCAAGCCATGCTTTCTGACAAGGCTGACGAACATGTTCCACTGTCCGCCGTCGCTGACAACATTGGCCAGCAAAAAGTCTACGGTTCGGTCGCCGTCGGGACGATTTGCCGTGTCGATGATTGACTCCAGGAAGTAGTTGGCACGCTCGATTTTGTCCCAGAAAAAGATATAGCTCTGGCTGAACTCAAATTCCTCAAGGTTCATCTTTTTCATTGCACCGACACGCAGAAGGTTCGTCCCGGCAAATATCCAGCAGCGGCCTGATTTCTTCTGATTGGTCACAGCCCAGTCGTCGAGCCTGCAGGAGAAGGAATCATCAATACCGGTAACGACTGACCGGTTAAGCACGAGCTTGTCAACAGTCGTAACAGTCACCGCGTTCTGCATCTGCCGGTACTGAGGCTCGCTGTCGAACGCATTCTGCATAAGCTTGATGTGTTTCGGCTGGAGGTTTTCGGCCGTTCCACCCGGTGCAAACTTCTCAATGACGAACGCGGTGCCTTTATCTTGGGAAGTGTCCGCTTTGCATACAGACAATAATATAATAACGACAATTAATGCTCCTGAAATCGACCTTAAATAATTCATAGGTTCCTCCTTTCCGCAGTCATCATGCGAACAATATTTTAACAGCAATTTTTTAGTAACGGTTACTTGTTGACATTTTAACAATCGAATTCAGAAGTTTCGTTCGACGAAGCCGGTATCAATTTTGTTTTTGACAAAAAGGTTATGGGAGAGGATGTCCAGACAGGCTGGTATTGTGGTTTTGATTGGCTCAATAACAAATTCCCGCAGAGCCCTCTTCATCGTGGCAATGGCCTCAGTCCGCGTTCTTTGATGAACGATAACCTTACTAATCATTGAATCGTAACTTGGTGAAACCGTCCAGCCCTGATGAACATGCGTGTCGACCCTGACGCCGGGACCGCCAGGCAGAATTAACCTGGTAATCGTACCCGGCGAAGGTGCGAAATTATTTTCGGGGTCTTCGGCGTTGACCCGGCATTCAATCGCAACGCCACGATGTTTGATATCTTTTTGACGAAACTTAATTAAATGACCGCTGGCGATTTTTAGCTGCCACTTGATCAAATCATGGCCGGTAACCATTTCGGTAACCGGATGCTCGACCTGAATTCGAGTATTTGCCTCAATAAAGTAAAACTTCTTATCCTTGTCCAAAAGAAACTCAATCGTTGCGGCATTAACGTATTTTGCCTCCCTTATAATTCTCAACGCAGCCTTGCACAGTTCTTCCCTGTCACGTTCATCCAATACCGGACAAGGGGACTCTTCAATCATTTTTTGGTGCCTTCGCTGAATGGTGCAGTCCCTTTCATAAAAGTGCAATGCGTTGCCCTCTTTATCCGCTATCACCTGCACCTCTACATGGCGGGGCTCAACTATACACTTTTCCAGATAGAGTCTCGAATCACCGAAAGCCGCGTCTGCTTCGGCACGAGCTGCCCCGAAAGCGGCACGAAAGCTGATATCATTATGAGCAACTCTCATACCCCGTCCGCCGCCGCCGGCAGCGGCTTTTATCATTATGGGATAGCCCATCTTGTTCGCGAGTTTCAATGCCTCAGACTCTTCTTCTATAGCGCCATCGGAGCCGGGAACAACATGCACCCGCGCTTCCTGTGCCAGTTTCCGGGCCTGTATCTTGTCACCAAGCAGTCGCATGGCCTCAACAGGTGGGCCGATAAAAACTATGCCGCAATCCTGGCATATCTGAGCAAAGTTGACATTCTCCGCCAGGAAACCATAACCCGGATGAATTGCCTCAACATCTGCAATTTCAGCAGCACTTATGATACGCGGAATGTTAAGATAACTTCCGGCCGAATCAGCCGGACCTATACAAATCGCTTCATCGGCAAGCTGCAAATACGGAGCATCTTTATCTGCCTCGGAATAAACCACAACCGCTTCAATATCAAGCTCATGACAAGCCCGGATAATACGCAGCGCTATTTCACCACGGTTTGCTATAAGGATTCTTGAAAACATAAGTTCGTCTTTCGTCTCTCAGGAACCGCAACACAGACAACAAATCAGTCCGGCCTGAGCCTGAAAAGCACCTGGCCATATTCGACGGCCTGGCCGTTGGTCACCAGTATCTCAGCAATCGTTCCGCCGTTTTCGGTCTTTATTTCGTTCATTACTTTCATCGCCTCGATTATACAAACAACCGCCTGCGCCTCAACATACGAACCGACTTCGACATAAGGACCCGAATCAGGGCTTGGGGTTGCATAGAAAGTCCCGACAAGAGGCGATTTTATCTCTACTAAATTTTCTTTTACCTGTGGCTCCGAAACGGAGAGCAGCTCCGGCGGCACTGAGGTTTGCCCCGCATTGGTACCAGCAGACGCATTTGAAATGTCACGGCCCGCTGTCGGAACAACAGCCCCGCTCATGCCTACAGCAGGCTGAGGCTGGCTGCGCTTTAGAAAAATCTTGTCATCACCATGGCTTATTTCAACTTCGACCAGCTCATTTCGCTTCATTATTTCAATGAGCTCTTTTATTTTCTGCAAATCGCTGTCTTTATTCTCCGCCATTGCTGCGCCCTTTCTTGATTAATTCATATCTCGTATTCCGAACAATATACGCTTCACGTTTCACGAGATACGTTTTAAGTATACCTGCAAAAGGTCGCTTTGCAACCAATTTCTGGGTACTATATTTTGCAATCCGGCTGCAAAATTTTGCACCAATTTTACTACAAAATCCAAACCTGCCAACAGAGTAATGATATTCCTCGAATGTGAGGCCCTCAATCGCAGCTAATATCATTACAACAGAGAATAATCCTGTTAAGTGGCCATAGGCTGGATACTGTTCAGCAGGGGCTCAGCGACGCAATGCTCTATCAATATGGAGGATTGGCGAAAAACGTCTTGGGGATTCAATAGAAAAATCTAAAGCCGGCAAAAAATTCAGGACAGTTTCCTTCGGCCGGAAGGATGCCTGGCGTTCACGCATACAAACCAAATACTAAATTACTTCAAGACCGACCATCGTAACATCATCGATTTCCACTGGGTCTATTTGTTGACTCTGCGTAATCGCTCTAAATTTATCCCTCATCTCAACAACCGGCAAATCGATAATCTCAAGGAATTTTTCGTTGAAATGAAAGCCGGTATCGTCGTTAAAACTACCGATAAACGGTTCCGCTCCGTCCGAATACAATAAGAACTTATCGCCGGGCTGAAGTTGTATCATCCTCTGCGGATAATCTGATTGCCCAAAAACTCCGAGCAGTGAACCTTGTATTTCCAATCGCTCAGGTTCCTCTCCAGGCCTAATCAGAATAGGGTACGGATGTCCCGCACGTGTAAAGGTAAGCTGCAGTGTTTTTGTATCCAGCAGGCAATAGCAGCAGGTTGCAAACTGGTAACCGGACAGTTTCTGCGCAGTCATCCTCACATTAAGATTCTTCATAACTTCCGACGGAGAAAATATACGGTAATTATTCTCGACAGACTCACGCAGTACCATAGCCTGCTTTAGAAAGATTGTCAAAAGTGCAGCAGGCATCCCGTGACCGATAACATCGGCCACATAAAAGGTGATGTGCTGTTCGTCAAGACGCATGACATCATAAATATCACCTGAGACCCATTCAGCCGGCAAAAAAAGCGGCGCCCATCGCATTCTCTCGGTATCAGGCAATTCAGTCCTAAGAAAATCCTGCTGAACAAGACCGGCTAAACGAAGCTGTTCCGTCAGGTTGTCCACCATGGCTCCTGTCATACTAAGCTGCTGTGCAAGTTTATTCTTGTAAATTGTCTGCATCTGCTTTGGTGGAAGCGCAGGCTTTACAGCCATCCCTGTACTCTTTTTGCGGTAGGCGAGATTAAGACTGACTCTAACCCACAGGTCATCTATGGAAACCGCCTCTGTTGAGCCGCCCATAGAGAAGCTGGTCTTTGAGGGCGATAAGGAAAAACTCTTCACGGGCATATCCATCCGCTCAGTGAGCAAAACCACGCCGATATTTTCCATCTCCAGAGATTCGATTATCCGAGCCAATTTCTGCTGCTGCATAGAGTTAGAGTCTTCCGTATCGATAACCACGGTTCCAATCGTGTTGAGTTGATTGCGTATCTGGGGAAACTTATCTACTGGAAGAACGCGGGAAGAAAGCTTCCTCTGCCTCAAAAGCCGCTTTATTTCAGTTGGCATCTGATTCTTATTCGTCAGGAACAGAACATCTGTAAAGCGTTTCGGCAATTCAATAGTACTTAGCAGCTCCGTCTTTTCCATTTCATTACCCTTTACAATTATTTATGGGACTAAACTCATACCGTTATGGTAAAAGCTGGCATAGATAGTTTCGACCAGTTAGCAGAGGTACTTTGTTTTTTTTCGGTTTTTTTCTCCTCTACAAAGATGTGTGGCCTTTGCTCCGCCTACGAAAACACACTGGCCCCGTTGGAAATCCGCCCTCCGGCGACTTAGTTCATAAGTTCATCTCATATAATATGGGGTAACTTCTAACGGGGCTGGCACGGATTATAGGCCTATCTGGCTGCAAGTTCTACATATATGAAATTACACTTAAGGTATTTCAGGCAAACCCCCGCTGCTTATTATTTGATTCGAAGCCGCTCTTAGCCGGCAAAGATTGCCGAGCCGATCCGGAGAATGGTTGCGCCCTCTTCAACTGCGACTTCATAGTCCGAACTCATACCCATACTTAACTCAGTAAATTGTCGGCCGACAATCTTCTCGCCGCGAAGCTCAACAAACAGCTCTCTCGACCGAACAAAACAAGCCCGAATTACATCTTTATTATGTGTCAACGGTGCCATTGTCATCAGCCCAATCAATTTGAGATTCGGCAGAGTCTCTATCTGCTCAGCCAGATGCGTTGTCGCCCCTGCCGGAACGCCATATTTTTGAGGCTCGTTAGAAGTGTTTACCTGCATGAGTATTTCAGGGCATAAGTTTAATTTTGCCGCTGAAGAGTTTATCTCTTCTGCCAACCTAAGGGTATCAACCGAATGTATCAGAGAAGCTATCGGTAAGACCTGGCGTACCTTATTACGCTGCAGATGACCGACCATATGCCAATTGACTTTTTTCGGCAGAGCCGAGTCGCTGTTTCCTCTCTCCAAAAATTCATCTATTTGAGCGGAAACTTTCTTTAATTGCTGTACGCGGTTCTCTCCAAGGTTGACAAAGCCCAGACGAATAACTTCTTTTATGGCATCAATGGTGGCGGATTTTGTTACTACGACAAGCTTTACCTCACTGACTTCTCTGCCGACACGCGCACAGGCAGAGCTAATGGTGTCTTTTACACATCTGATTCTTTCAGAAATTTTTGTCATATAAAGGTTTGTCAGGAACTCGAAATATAAAAAATTCTATCCACCCAAAAAAAAAGCAAATTTAAAATATCATTTTATCACCATCTTTGCTATTAAAAAGTCCCGATAAATCAGAACTTCTAAACCTACCCGCCCATAATCTACTCAAATACGTGTAAATATTCAAGCGCTTCATATTATGATTTCCGCTCGGATAGTATGATGTGGCAAAAAAATAAAAAAACAGGCATTTTTGACTTGCATTTTATCGTCTAAATTTGTATAGTGACTATATTAAAAAGTGTTTTTAGGGGGATAAACGCCTCCAAACAAGTGTTTTAATTTTTTTTTATTTGACAATCTTATATAAAGGCGTTAGCTTCTGCCTTTCAATCTATGACATTAGGCTGCCTCAGGCAGCTTAAGAGCCTCGGCGAGGCAGTGTGGCACACCGGTTTCCCCCCCAGCCGGTTCCACCACCTCGCCTTTTTTATGCTTACAGTCTCAAACAAACTTTTTATCAGCCAAATTCCTATCTGCTCAGGACTCTTCATTTATCCAGCTCCTTCGGCGTACTAAAATAACTTCCAAAAGCAACGAACAAAAGGGCAGAAATAAAGCCAAGTATGCTGCCGTAAATAAAAGTCGCACTCGCAGCAATGTTCTGCCACAGCAATCCAGCTATAAGGCCTGCCGGCAAGGCCATCAAACCTATGGCGGTGTGAAATGTCCCCAAAGCTGTAGCTTTTCCCTGTTGAGAGGATAAATCAGACACAAAGGCACGTTGATTGCCGTCAACCGCTGCATAGGTTATACCGTAAAGGGCAAATAAGACTATAAAGGCGGACAATGATGTCAGAAATGCAAAACCAAGCGAGGTCAATGAAAACAGCAAATAACCAAGAATAATAACCTTTTCTCTTCCGATTTTGTCCGAGAGAACACCAAGAGGAATAGCAAAGGCGGCATAGAAAATGTTAAAAAGAACATATAAGAGGATTGGCACTGCGATTGATAATTTGGCTGTAAAGAACTGCTGCGCCCTAATAATAAAAAACATATAACTGAAATTCCCCAATGCAAATATGCCGGAAATCAGGACAAATAACTTAAGAGATTTAGGAAGATTTTTCAGGCCTATCTTCAGCGTTATGTCTCGTGGTTCTGTTTTTCCTTCTTTTACAAAACGCAGCGGAATTAAAGAAGCAAATGCGACAACTCCAGCAATGAGTATAATCAACTTGAAACTAAAGCCGAAAAACCAGAATAAGAGAAAAACAGCAATCGAGCCCAGAATCGCCCCGGAAGTATCCAAGGCCCTGTGAATTCCGAATCCTTTCCCTCTCTGTTTTGTCATAGAATCTGCGATAATTGCATCTCTTGCGGCGGTTCTCAAACCCTTGCCTATCCTCTCAGCAGCAGCGAGAATCACAGCATGTGGCCACGCCTTAGACAATGCCAGCAATAACTTAAAAAACGCCGAAGTCAGGTATCCTGATGAAACAAATATCTTCCTTCTGCCCGTCCTATCAGACCAGTAACCAGCCAACACCTTCAAAATACTGGATATGCTGTCTCTAAATCCCCCGACTAATCCAACGGCCAACCCCGCACCACCCAAGGCCGTGATAAACATCGGCAAAATCGGCATTATCATTTCACTGCTTAAATCGTTCAAAAAGCTGACAATGCCCAATAGAAATACATTAGCGCTAATTCCTTGCAGATATTTATTTTTCATAGGAACATTCTGTAGGGGCAACCCCCTGTGGTTGCCCTAAAGGATCGGCACAGGGGCCTACCCCCTACGTTTTTTATTCTCCGCGGATTTGGACTATCGCCCTTCTGCTGCGGGGGCCGTCAAATTCACAGAAAAAAATGCCCTGCCAGGTGCCGAGAACAAGGGACTTGTCCTTTATCGGGATTTGCCTGCTGCAACCGATAATAGAGCTTTTGCAGTGCGCATCGGAATTGCCCTCGGAATGGCGATAGCCCGGACGATGATGAGGCACCAATTCCTCAAGGGTCAAAAGTATATCATGTGGAACGGACGGGTCGGCATTTTCATTGATGGTAATCGCTGCTGTCGTATGAGGACAATAGACTGTTACATCGCCATTAACAATACCCGACTGTGCGACAAGTGAGCTGACCTGGCTGGTAATATCAATCATCTGGCAGCGCTGCCTGCTGCTTACTCGAAAATCCTTGTTAACAATTTTCATAATCTCTAACCTCTTACCCCGTTAGAAACTTCATTTATTCACCTCTGTAGAAACTTTCTTTATTGACTTTCTAACGGGGCTCACATTTGTTCGACAACTTCGATACCCAAAAGCTCACTCAAACCGTGTTTGATAATCTTCGCTGTCAAATCACAAAGCAGCAGTCTGGTCGGCCTTTTATCCTGCGGTGCGTCCAGGACCGGACAATTCGTATAAAACACACTGAATTTCTGTGCCAATTCATACAGATAAGTTGTCAGGTAATTCGGCCTGTAGTCAGAAACAGCAGCCTCTATCGCTTCTCCATAACGAACCAGGTATTTTGCCAAATCCAGTTCCGCCGGCTCAGTCAAATTTAACTTCTCTAATTTTGCACGCTCGCGATTAACATCCACACCCTTGTCGGGGGCTTTTCTTATGATTGATTTTATCCGGGCGTAGGCATATTGCATATACGGAGCCGTATTCCCGTCCATCGCCAACATCTTATCGAAACTAAAAATATAGTCACTCGTTCGGTTATTGGAGTAGTCCGCATACTTGACGGCCCCAATTCCAACGGCTTGTGCAATCTCTGCTTTTCTCTCTTCGCCAAGCTCGGGATTTTTTTCTTCGACAACAGCCCTTGCCCGCTCCACAGCTTCATCGAGCAGCTCTTTTAGCTTTACATTTTCGCCGGAGCGTGTTTTCAACGGCGTCCCATCATCACCTAAAACGCTGCCGAACATCACATGCGAAAGCTCAACATCGTCACCAACCCAACCGGCCATCCTCGCAACTGCAAAGAGCATCTCAAAATGCAACTTCTGCCGCGAATCGGTTACATAGGCTATTTTGTCCGCCTTCAGCTCATTTATCCGATATCGAATGGCCGCCAAATCCGTTGTCGCATAAAGATACGCCCCGTCACTTTTCTGGATAATAAATGGCAGCGCCTGCCCTTCCTTATTCTTAAACCCCTCCGGAAAAACACATACCGCACCTTCAGATTCTTCTGCAACACCCTCGTGTTTTAGATCTTTTACTATATCCGGGAGCATGTCATTGTAAAAACTTTCGCCACGAACATCATTTCTCGTAAGAGTTACATTCAGCAGATCATAAATCTTCTGACACTCTGAAAGCGATGCTCGAACGATACTACTCCAGAAAGAAAATGCCTCAGCATCTCCATTCTGTAATTTAACTACCCAATCGCGCGCCCCTTGTTTAAACTTTGGTTCGGAATCGTAGCGATTCTTGGCTTTTCGATATAACTCCTCTGTATCAGATACAGAGAAATCCCCTTGTTCATACACCGGTTGGCCAGTAACTCCCTCGAAAGCAGCGGCCACTCGTCCTTCAAAGACCTCCTGGATCAGCATACCGAATTGTGTTCCCCAGTCGCCGATGTGGTTCTGGCGGATTACTTTGTGGCCGA
>CAYVIT010000057.1:8489-20012 GCA_964451425.1 uncultured Pirellulales bacterium | reverse complement strand
GGTGGCGGGTTCGGGAAGATATGTCATATTACCCTCAAAGGTGTTCGCTTTGCTTCCGGTCGTGTACAATACCAGTTCAATATCGTTAATGATATAGGGGGTATCAGGCTCGGTCGTATCAGTATTGTAAAAAATGATGTTTGTTCTAAGGCCATCAACGTATGTGCCGGTATCGAAATAAGCAGTGAGCAGCTTGCTGCCATAATTATCGAAAAGCTCTAAGTTTCCCTGCGCATAGACAGTATTGTCGAGCAAAGTCAACGATGGCAGGTTGACCGTATAGCCAATCAAATCCTCACAACCTTGAGCATACTGAATTTCTATGCCTTGTTCAAAGTCAAAAACGTCATTTTCATAGGACCAATTGGCCGACTCAAATTCGACATAGTATAATGCGGCAAATGCCGGCCCACAAACGGACAGGCTTAAAAAGAATACAAACAGACTTTTTGTCATTTCATTCCAGTCCTTCTTAAAAAACTCTCTTGTGTTCAGAGTTGTTGGGCAATGGAGCTTACAAGCCAAGCTCTACGCGTATCTACCAACTGAAAAACGGGTAAATAAATGTGGGTGATTCCATTTCCCCCAGATTTTTCCTTATTGTAATAAAATCAATGAATTAAATCAAGCAAAAACTATGATTCGTTCCGCTTAAATCACAGATTTTTCCTTATGATTATGTCTAAGTCGCCACAACCGGAACAATCGTTATTACAGACAATATCAGCATACCCAAACCGTGGAGGAAACAGGGAGTTTTTAGACGGGATAAAAGGATTAGGTGGATGCTGTTTAGCCACGAAAAGGCACAAAGACACAAAGGGACAAAGGCACAAAGAAAAGTTAGACGCAGATTTCAGGACGAGAATTGGCCACGAAAAGGCACAGAAGAAAGAGAAAAGGTTAGCCACGAATTAACACGGATTAGCACAAATTTTTTAACCGCAGCGAAGCGAGCCAAGAAAGTAAAAAAGCCCCTGTGAAGCGGAGGGAGAGGAGAAAGCGAGATAATCCACAGGGGCTTAAATGCAAGATTGGATACATCTATAATACATTCTTTTGCCGGTCATGTCAAGTTATAAATTGGATGTTTTGGTGGTTATTTAGGTCCGCTTTCTCATCATCACCGCACCGAAGGTCAGCAGTAAGAGCGTGGCGGATTCAATATAAAGCGTTCCAACATACTTTTGCTCCAACCATTTTTTGAACTTATCAGCGATAAACTCCGGCCCGTTATCGCTGCGGATAAACTTCGGCGTTCCATATAGTGGGATTGCCATAAGCATCGTATTCGCAGCCCTGCGGTATCATAGCTTAAGTTTTCGTCCGTAACGGATGTTTTATACCAATTGTAATTAATGGCACACGCCATTAAATGCTGCGCTCTGCATAACCGGCAGTAAGCCATCCCCAAGCTGCGTTTTCCGCTTGGGGACGCCTTTTGGCGGAGGCTGCCACCCATTGCAAATGATTAAGGACAAATGATGATTGATTATTGTTGGAGATTGCTTCGGCCTAAAAGGCAGGCCTCGTAATGACATTTTCTTTTTCGATTTCTGCTTTCGCAGGAATGACAAACGCTGTTTCCGCAACAGTAACTAAATAGTTTTTTTATACCCCGCGCTTACACTTGGGGCTCTGTGGGCGCGTGTGCAGAAACGGATTTTGCAAACACTACGGCCGAATGACTTTGTTTGTCCAATAATAGTACTATTTATTAATGGTCGAGCGGCTGAAAGAGGA
This sequence comes from uncultured Pirellulales bacterium, assembly GCA_964451425.1. Taxonomy (GTDB): domain Bacteria; phylum Planctomycetota; class Phycisphaerae; order Sedimentisphaerales; family Anaerobacaceae; genus CS2-K091. Next base: position 18,269 of record CAYVIT010000057.1, on the reverse strand, counting down.
GTTTGGTGAATTATTTGGGCGGTTAAAACTGCATATTGTTTTTTTTCGTTAATTTAGTCCGTATTTATGCCGATAAAACAATCCGAATTTGCAAAAGCAGTATTGATTAACATAAAGGAGATATAGAATGGGAATTCAAAACTGGTCGGAGAATATTGTTCTTGTTGACCTGCCTCAAGAACCGGAAATGGGCGATGAGCTCAAAGCCGTTACCGAAATCATACGTGACCGAGGTGACTGTGACGTGGTGGTTGATTTTTCCTTAGTGGATATCGTAACCTCTTCGAGCCTCTCAAAACTTCTGAAGCTGCGCAAGCTTGTGGGCGACTGCTCGCACCGGCTTGTTTTTTGCAGCGTTGCACCGGCGACCAGAGGTATCTTTACAGTGACCGGCCTTGACGGAGTTTTTGAGCTGGCCGATGACAAGTTCGTTGCCTTAGCCAGCCTGCAGATGGTCGGCAGCGGGTAATAGAAGTTCATGGTTCATTGTTCGTGGTTCGTGATTCGTAGTCTATGAACTATGAACTCATAACTCAGAACTATTACACATCGAGGTTCTGTACTTCGAGGGCGTGGTCGCGGATGAAGTTTCGGCGTTTTTCCACGTCATTTCCCATCAATATGCTAAAGAGCCTGTCGGCCTCGCCGGCATCGTCGACGGCAACGCGAAGCAGTGTCCTTGATTGCGGATTCATAGTGGTATCCCACAACTGGTCGGCGTTCATCTCGCCAAGACCCTTGAAGCGTTTTATTTCAATTCCCTTGCCGCCGATTTGCCTTATGCCGGTACATATATCGCCGAGCGAGGCAACATCGTATTCGTCTGCGCCGTTGATGAGCCGGAACTTTGTCGGCAGCGCTTCGCCGGAGACCGACCTTGCCTGTTTCAGGAGGAAATCCTTCAGGTCCAGCTTGAACTGGTTTTTTAGCGTTGTGTTTATCTCATTGATACGTGCTACTTCGTGAAGCTCCTCGGCAACAAATGATTCTTCCTCGTCTTCAAAAGCAGATGCTTTCGTACGCTTTTTGAGCTCATCAATCCGTTTTTCGTACTCGTCCACTTCGTAGTAAATCTCATCCTTGCCTTCGGCACAGATGCGAAAGCGGGGAAGCTGGCTGCCATCGTAATGGGTCCGTACGAAGTCAGTAAACTTAATTCCGCGTCTGCTTAGAACCGCTATGATGCGTTCGGCCTCAGCAAGCAGCTTTACAAGGGCGGAAAGCTCCCTGCCCTGTAGCTTTCTGGCCGGCAAGCTCGCCTGCCTGGGAGCGGCCGATTTGGATTTGCCGGAGGCTGACTTCTCACCTTTCTTATCTTTTTGACCATTTGTGATGAGAAGTTCCGTGCCTTCCAGGCCTCGAGTAATCATCCGCTTGTGCATTTGATTTTCGCTGAGGAGATATTCGGATTTCTTTTTGCCCTTGACCTTAATCTCATATAAAGGCGGCTGGGCGATATAAATCATATCAGCCAGAAACAACTGCTGCATTTGCCTGAAGAAAAAGGTCAGCAGCAGCGTTCGAATGTGGGCGCCGTCGACGTCTGCGTCCGTCATCAATATTATCTTGCCGTATCTGCACCTGCCCAGGTCGAACTCATCGATGCCGATGCCGGTTCCAAGGGCGCTTATGATGGTTCGGATTTCATCGTGGGCGAGCATTTTTTCCAGTCGGGCCTTTTCGACATTGAGGATTTTACCTTTCAGCGGCAGGATTGCCTGGATGTTTCTGTCTCTTCCGGCCTTTGCCGAGCCGCCCGCAGAGTCGCCTTCCACGATGAAGATTTCTGTCGTTGACTTTTCCTTGCTTGCACAGTCCCACAGTTTGCCGGGCAGGTTGGCCGTGCTCAGCGCCCCCTTGCGCCTTGTCAGCTCGCGTGCCTTTCTGGCGGCTTCTCTTGCGGCTGCGGCCTGGATGGCCTTGTTCAGAATGCTTCTGGACTCGGGGGGATTCTCTTCCAAAAAGTGGCCGAGCTGTTCGTTAACGGTGGTCTCTACGAAGCTGCCCACTTCCGGATTGGTCAGCCGAACCTTCGTCTGTGCCTCAAAGTGCGGGTCGGCAAGTTTTACAGAGACAACCGCAGTAAGTCCTTCCCGCAGGTCGTCACCGCTTGGAGCCTGGCCGTTCTTTAACAGGTTATTGTTTTTGGCGTAATAATTCATAGTGCGGGTCAGAGCCGTTTTGAAGCCCGACAGATGCGTACCGCCGTCGATATTGCGGATGTTGTTGGCGAAGACCAGCACATTTTCGGTATAGCCGTCATTATACTGCATGGCTACTTCGCAGCTCAGCATCGCTTCTTTGTCTTCTCTGGCCAGGTATATAACGTTCTTGTGAAGCGTTTCTTTGCCCTCGTTGAGGTGTTTGACGAAGGCCTTAATGCCATCTTCAAACCTGAACATTTCTTTTTTTCTGTTTCTATCGTCCCTGAATGTAATCTGCAGACCGGCATTCAAATAGGCCATCTCTCGGATTCGTTTTAAGAGCGTATCATATTGGAACTCTGTTTCTCCGAAGATTTGCTCATCCGGTTTGAAGACTATTTTTGTACCTCGTTTGTCTGCCTTGCCGACTTCCTTTACAGGTCCCTTGGCAACACCTCGGACGCATTCGAAATGATATTGCTTTCCGTCTCTGTAGACATCAGCTTCGAGCCATTCACTGAGTGCGTTTGTAACGCTGACGCCTACGCCGTGCAGGCCGCCGGCCACTTTGTAACTGTTACTGTCGAACTTTCCGCCGGCGTGCAGCGTTGTCAGCACGACCTCGAGCGCACTTTTTTTTGCCTCTTTGTGCATTTCGACCGGTATGCCTCTGCCGTTATCTTCGACTGCGCAGCTGCCGTCGGCGTGGATGTGCACGGTAACCTTGTCGCAGAATCCGGCCAGCGCCTCATCGATGGAGTTGTCCAGGACTTCATAGACCAGATGGTGCATGCCTCCGCTTGCACGGTCTCCGATGTACATATCCGGCCGTTTGCGCACCGCTTCTATGCCCCCGAGTATCTTTATGTTACTTGCGTCGTATTTGTGGTCTTTCATTGTTCCTATTGTCTATATCGGATAAAGTGAAACGTAAGAAACAAAAATTCTTCGCTCTTGTCTTTTTACCTTCGAATTTTCAAATACACTAATCCGGGTTCAGTGAACCGACGACGAACTGAATTTTTTTTATGTTGGCCCGCGGACACTGCTGCTGTAGTTCGCTGAGAAGCTCAGAACTACATAGCTGCAGCTCGTACTGATACGCCGGTAAATCCACCAGCACTTTTAGCCGGCCGCCAAAAACGCCGGCAATTTTGCAATGCCGGCGAAGTTCGTCCGGAAGCAGTTGGTTCCAGATCTCGGGTATGGAGCCAAACCTGGCCTGCTGCGGTGAAATCCGATTCTCCATAAGCTCCCTGGTGACCTCACCTAACCTGACTGCTTTGCTCCGGCGCCGTTGTTTTTGGCGATTTACAGTACTGCGTAGTTGTTCGTCCTCATTCATCATAAAAAAAGAAAAACTTCAAACGAAAAATTCAAAACTGTGGGATTCGAAGGTTTTTAACTTCTTATCCCAAGTTAATCGGCATCAGGACGTATATGAAATCCGCCCCACTTTTTATCAGGCCTGGCCGGTCCGGCTGTCCTAATTCCATCTCGAATTCCGGTGTTTTGATGACCCGCAGGGCATCTATAAGGAATTGTGGATTAAAGCCGATATTAATCGGCTCGCCCTTGTAATCGACCGGCATCTCGACTTGCGCATCACCGGTCTCCGGTGCCCTGCCGGAAAATACTATTTTATTCTTTTCTATCGACAGCTTTATCCCCCTGGATTCCTCACTGGTCAACAGTGCCGAGCGGCGAACCGCACTCAGAACGGCCTCAGTCGAGAGCGTCAGTTTCTTGTCGTGGTCGGCTGGGATTATATCCTCATAGTTCGGAAAGTTACCTTCGACAAGGTTCGAGCTTATCACGACATCCGCACAGCTAAAAAGTATCTGGTTATCGACAAGTTTAATGGCGACCTTGTCCTTGTCCGTGGAGCCGATTTTATCCAGCAGAGACATTGTCTTGGCAGGTACTATTATTTTAGCCGCCGCCATTTTTTCGTTCGGGGCCGAAGTCAGGTTGACCCTACAGCGAGCCAGTCTCCTGCCGTCGGTGGCAACTAACATCAGTTTCTTTCCCTTAATTTCCCAGAGCACGCCGTTAATTGCATAGCGGCTGCTTTCCCTGGCGGTGGCAAACAAACACTGGTCACTGCCGGCCTGGAGTTTACTCAAAGCAATCTCCATATTAGCGTCGCCATCGAAGCCCGGTACGTTGGGGTACTGGCCCGGCTCCTGCCCATAAATTTTAAAGTGGCTGTCGGCCCCTCGTATTTCACAGGTTCCTTCGGCGGCCTCCAATGACAGGACTTCATCAACACTTTCTCGCACGACGGCAGCCAGGCGGTCGGCCGGTACGACCACCTCGCCGGCCTCTTCAACCTGGACCTCATGGACAAGATAGTTTATGCCAATCTCAAGGTCTGTGGCGCAAATCCGAGCCTCTTTCTCGCCTGTCGTGATTTGGACGCAGCGTAGTATTGGCTTTGGTGTTCGGCTTGGAACCACGGATGTCAGCAGGGCCAAAGCATCGGAGAGTGCCGTTCTGTTAAAATTTGCTTTCATAATAAACCTCTGTGTCAAAATGCCAAAAGTATTGAAATTTGGAACCTTCAAGTCCCAAAAAATACCGCTGTAGTTTACACCAAAATTTACATCTTCACAATCTTTTTTCGGAAAAAAACCTATCGTGAATGCCGGTCGTATCAAAATGTAGATTTGCCCTGTTGTTTAAGCCCTATCCGTAAAAAAACCCGCAGCACAGTTTCCGGCTGTGCTGCGGGAAGATGCTTCTGTTCACCTCATAGCCGGCTTATTTACGGCTGGCCTGGATTTGCATGTTTCTGTCGTACTCCATCGTGAAGCTGTATTTTACAATAGTTGTGTTCTCGTCGATAGTATTGGGGGGCAGATTCAGGTCCCAGCGTAAAATGCCCTTTTTGCGGGCGGTTCGCAGGTATTCGCTGTCTTTGCATAACTGCGGCTCGGTTTTAACAAGCTCTATCTTGATGGATGAATTTTCTGTGTACCCCAAACGGTCGAGCAATTGCAGTTCGACCGCGGTATTTTTGTAATTACTCAGGGCGATGCGGTAATGATACGTGTCGATGCGGTTTCCACCCTGAATTCGTGTTTGCTTATCTTCAAGCTCGCGAGTTACCTGGACCTGAGAATCTATGCCGAAGCCTGCGGTCAGTTTCCCGCCAATAGTAACCAGCGGTAACTGGCTCTTGCCGACGAATTCACCATTGCGGAACACGCTGGCCTGTCCGGGCAATAGAATCGTATCGCTGTCGTTGAGCAGCTCGGCCTGCAGGTAGACATAATCAGTCAGTATCGGGGTGGCAATGAGCGTGAAATCGGCTTTGGCCGAAACGGAAGCGATAGTAACGAGCTGCTGGTCGCTTCGGCTGGGCAGGCTGAGCCTGCCGGGCAGATTATATGTTACGCTGACTCCCTCGTTGCGGGCGATAACGGCTAACTGTTTTTGGAACTCTTTTACCTGTTGACCGGTGGCCTGAAGGACAAAACTCTGGTTGGATATCGCAAGCTCATTAAGGTCTACGTTGGCAGCTATACCCTTTTTAATGTTATATTTGCGTGATTGTAACTGCTGTCGAAGATTCTCGATCTGCACAAAGCGCTGTTGTTCAGCCTGTTGAGTCTGGACGGGCAGGGAAAGGCTCACAAGCATCGGGTCAAGGACCGGCGGCGCCGAGACCATGGTCGGCTCGGCGGTGGAAAGGCTTAAGCTGACGCCATCCCAATTTTCGCCGCTGGTCTGGTTTACGACCGCGTTGTATTCAACCAGGACGTTTGATTTTTTGGGATCAGCCCGCAGATTGTATTGTGTGGTCCAGTTAGCTCCGTTCACCAGATAGCTCAATTCTATAGTGGCTTGTCTCTTGGTTTGGTTATTGACAAAAACCACTGTTTCGCGCTCGGTTCGAGAACGACCTGCGTCGAGCTCTTTGCGTTTGCGGGTCAGAAGCTCCATCTCTTTTGCAAGGTCTGCTTCGGTGTCCTGCAGATCAAGAGCCTTTTGATGCCATTCAATAGATTTTGCCTCCAGATACTCTGTAAACGACTCAATCTGCTCGGATTGCATCACAGAGCGATTCAAATCAACGTTAGCTCCGTCTACTGCCAGCTTCCACAGGTCTCTGAATTTGTTCAATAAATCAGTAGCGTTTTCGTTGTCTTTTTTAGCGTGTAGTTGTTTTCTTTTGACTTCTTCGATTTGTTCGTCGAGCCGTTTGACTTCTTCCCGCGTATCTTCCCTGACCGCTTTCTCCCGATACCTTACGCTTAGCACCTTAATATCACCTGAAGTCTGTGCGTACAGGCTTTCGGGAACGATTTTGGCCGGCAGGCCTGTAACGATTAGCTCGGAAGTGCCAGCCGGCAAATCAACATCGAGGGTGCGTGTTACCAGGGCCTGGCCGCGATAAACCGTTACCTTCGAGATGGTTCCGGTTATTGTCTGCACGTCAGCAAAAGCAGCCGATGTCGCCAGGACAATTGCGACGAGTGTTAGTATTAGGATTTGTTTTTTCATCGTTTGCTCCTTTCAAAAAAGGTTTTTTAGAAACAGTTTAGCCTAATCAACTTGTACCGGCGGTTTGCGAACCGCCCCTACTGTCGCCAGAAGTAATGCCACTTGTACTCCAGCTCAACGCTCTTTCTGGGTTCGAGTTCGTATTTCCAGGTTACGCGGCCAACGGCGTTGAAATGGTACCACCAGTGTGGCCAGTTGTACCAGTGCCACCAGAATGGCAAGCCGTTTGAGGTCATCCATTCACCCTCGTGTCTGCCGAGGTGCTCGATTGCACCTTTATGGGTTGTGCTATCGATGTGGCCCAGGACGGAACGCCGGATTTCCAAATCGACGGTTTCTGTGCGGCGGTTTGTCAGGTGGATGGTCCCGATTAGATTACTCCGGGCATAAGTGTATCCGTCCCATTTAGTTGCATTGGGTATGCGGTCGCTTTCCCTGTCGAGCTTTTCGACAGCGATGTCCACAGCAGTGGTCAGTTCAAGGTCACTCGATGCGCCGACCGCGGTGTATGTCATCATGCCCTGTGCAATGACGCGGCCTTGACGAAGTATCAGTGCCGGAGCAGTCGTCAACGGACATTTTGCGTTATTGGCAAGGCGTATCTTGTGCATTACCTTTGGCATATGGTAAAGCTGTGCCAGTTTTGCTTGCTGTTCATTGTTGAAGTGGTGCCGAACCTCCGGCGGCGGCCCGAACGGAAGGTCGAGAATGAAAACGTCCCGATACTTGAGCTTGTATTCGGCCACAGGCACGACCATCCGCTGACCTTTCTTCAAGGTTATATGCTCGAGCGTAAAGATGTACAGGTCCTCATTCTTGCCGGAGCCGGCAACGTCGGGGCCAAGGTCGAGTACCTCACTGCCACCCGGTACTTCAGTGCGACGTACAGGCGTCGCTGCCTGGCTCATAATCATATTGGAAAAGGCGTAGGCGGTTTGACTGTCGCGGCGGAAATGACTCGAGAGTTGTGCGACTGTTTGTTGCAGCGAGATTGGGTCGGGCGTTTTCTCAAATGCAAACTTGGGTACACCAATCACAAGGTGTGCCTTGACGTCTTCGACATCCGTTAATTCGTTGATGATGGTCGCTTGAAGTTTGACAATGGCGTTTCCCTTGCCATCGATATCGACTCGATAATTGGGAATCCAACGGATGCCTCGCTGAACATAGACCATGCCGACGTCTACGGCCTGTTCAGGCTTGCGTTTACCCCAGTCAAGGTTGAGCGTCATTATATTTCGGAATTCCTCGTCTGCCCGTTGCAGTTTGGGTTCATCAAGAAATGTTACCTCCCTAATACTTTCGATAGGAACAGCTTTAACACCACCTTCAAATTTCAGCAAGACAATACTGCCCCGCTGCGGCAACTTGTCCGGGCTTCCCGGAGGATTGATACGACCGAGTTCCTCGGAGCTTCGAGTCGGAATTCCAAGAATGGTGGTCTCGTAGGCGCTGAGTCCGGCCTCGGTAATGCGGACTTTAGCGCCGATGTTTCCCTCAATGAGTTCGGGGATAGTCAGAGCTGTTCGCTCAACCGAGACAACGTGTTTGCCGGAGACTACACTGCTGAGTTTGGCTTTGGCGTCTGCTGAATAGGCCCAGAATGTTCCTATAATCGGCCTGGGCAGGTAGTCAAGTACGACGTTTCCATTGGTGTTGGTCGACATTTTGCCCTCGTGCAGGACGAAGGCGTGTCCGTCTTTGAAAACGGTAATCTCTGTGACAGGCATATTTGCCAGTGCTCCTCCAGAGATATTGGCTGCTACATTTGCCTGAATGAAGGGCATCACACAGATTCCGAAAAGACACACAAATCTGTACAGCCATTTTTGATTTTGGTTTACACATTGCATTTCAGCTCCCTTCAAAAAAGTTATAAATAGTTTCTTGGACTATTTAAATAATACGACATAGCCGGTTGAGAGTTGAGTAAAATGGATGTAAAATAGGACGTGAGGTTTTTTACAAAGTATTTACAAACCTTAAGTTACGATTTGGTCTATAATATATAGTAGGTGACGTATGGAACCAAAAGCGCATATATTAGTAGTTGAAGATGAGCAGAAAATCCGCTCGGCCCTGAGAGACTTTCTGGAGTACCATAATTTCGGTGTCACCGAGGCCGTCGATGGTCTCGAAGCACAGCGGGTTGTGGCTGAAAAACAGTTTGATTTGATTTTGCTTGACCTGATGCTGCCGAAAATCAGCGGCGAACAATTGTGTACAGGATGGCGCCAGGAAGGCATGCAAACTCCCGTCATTATGCTTACGGCCAAGGGTCAGGAAAAAGAAAAGGTGACCGGTCTGAATCTCGGGGCTGATGACTATATCACCAAGCCGTTTGCTCTCGAGGAGCTTCTGGCCCGGATAAAGGCGGTGCTTCGGCGGACGGACCCGGCCCGAGCTGTCGGGCAGACTTTTAAGTTTGCGGATTTGGATGTTGATATTGCAGCGCTGAAAGTGAAACGCGGCGGTAAGGAAATCGAAATTACCAGGCGGGAAGCGGCTATCATCCAGTATTTTGCAGCCAATCCGAACCGGGTCATCAGCAGAGAAGAACTCTACAAAGAGGTTTGGGAAGAGACTATGAGTGATTTGGGCACCCGAACAACGGATATGCACATTGCGAAATTGCGCGGCAAAATCGAGAAAAACTCAGCCGACCCGCAGATTATTAAAACGGTTCGCGGCGCCGGCTATAAGTATGAAAATTAAATTAACTGCAGCAGGACAAATTAAAGCAAATGTACAAGCGACTTATTATATTATCGGTGATTATTATTTCTGCCCTGTGTGGCCTGTCGGTGCTGGGATACCACGCAGTCGGAAAGTGGGCAGAGGGTTTGGAGGGTGCGCGCCTGGGTGAATTTGCCGAAGTGGCGGAGCAAATCAGGCAGGACGTCAACCGTAAACTCGATGAGTTCATACAGACAGAGCAGGACCGCCCCTATACCGATTATAATTATTATTATGTTCCGGAATACGTTTCTCCGGGCCAGCAAGAGCAGCAGATGCCTTTATTACGTTCGCCCCTGGCCGGCGGGCTGGAGAACGAGTTTGCATACGGCAACTTTCAAATCGAGTCGAACGGCAGCATCATCACGCCAAATGATGACATACTACAAAG
>CAYVIT010000057.1:0-8389 GCA_964451425.1 uncultured Pirellulales bacterium | reverse complement strand
TTCAAATCGAGTCGAACGGCAGCATCATCACGCCAAATGATGACATACTACAAAGAGAGGGACCCTCCGAGGAGAATAAAAAATTATATGTTCAGGTAGGGTTTAACCGCAAAAACATAGCAACGAATTTACTACCCGTCCTCAATGGTGTGACACCGGGGTCATTTGGGATAGCAGTCAATAACGAAGTCGATCGTTTGCAAAAAATTGCGCCGCAAGCCCCTGAAAAAACTCAGTTGGCTAAAGGTAACGTTCAGGAAGGTAAGGACACAAAGGTTGGAGGATTAAAAAGCGGGCAGAGAAAGGCTTTTCCCATCGAGAGTTTGCGGTCAGAGGGACAAAAGACTCAGGTTATCGAGCAGCAGCGTCAGGTATTTATAGACAATACCACTGCAAATCAGGAGCTATTGCAGCAGCGAGTAGAAGATTACCGGAGAAGGCAACAGGGTATGCAAATGGCCGAGTCGCAGGATGCAGAGCAGGTACAGCCACAACCAGCACAAGCTGAACAAACGGTGCAAACGGCGGATACGTTTGCTGACTTACAATCGTCCGGGCAAGGAGTTCAAAGCGATACAGTGCAGATCAACGTTGGAGGCTTTGAGACGATAGTTACCGGCGGCGTGAACGTTGAGGAATCCGTATTTGCCAAACAGGTGTTTTTAGTCAGAAGCGTACAAATTGAAGACAAAACTTTTCTCCAGGGATTCCAGCTCAATGAAAATAAATTGATAGAGGAGGTCAAAGAATCCGCAAGGCGATTGAAGCGCAAAGGTATGAGCTTTGAATTACCTCAAACTAAAAATGGGTGGACAGAAAATTCAGACGTTGCCTATACGGCAGTATTAGTCTTTGACTTTGGTGAATTGATATTACACCTTAAAGAAATCAATCCTGCGTGGATTGCCGAACAGATAGGTCAGCTTCGGCATGTGTATTTCGGTATTATTTCGATAGTCTTTTTGGCGGTGACGCTGGCTCTTGGAAGTTTATGGCGTAATGCGCAGGCGCAGCTCAAGCTGGCACAGAAGAAGGATGATTTTATATCCGCTGTCTCGCACGAGCTCAGAACGCCGTTGACTTCCATACGGATGTACTCGGAGATGTTAGAGAAGAACTGGGTCAAATCGGAGGACAAGCTGGCCGAGTATTATGGAAGTATGCGTCAGGAAAGTGAGCGATTAAGCCGGCTCATCGAGAACGTTCTTGACTTTTCCCGCATCCAGAAGGGCCGGAAAGAATATACGTTTAGTGTAGGCAATATTAATGAGTACGTTACAGATGTAGTCGAAATGATGAGGCCATACGCCGCGCAGACCGGCTTTTCAATAAAAACGGAGCTCGGGCAGCTTGGGCAAAGGATTTTCGACCGTGATGCGGTTACACAGATTGTGGTTAATCTGGTAGACAATGCAATCAAGTATGCACGCAATGCAGAGGACAAGACTATTATTGTTCGAACCAAGAGTGACGACCGGTTCATCCTGATAGAAGTTGAGGACCATGGCCCAGGGGTACCTCATCGACTTAGACATAAGGTTTTTGAGCAGTTCTACCGCTGCGCTTCGGAGGCTACGCGGGAAACCACCGGCACGGGCCTGGGGCTTGCACTCGTGAAGAAATTCGCCCAGGCACATCGCGGTTTCGTGGAAATCGTCACCGCCAAGCCAACCGGCGCTATCTTTCGGGTGGCTTTAGCTGCCCGGATGAATGGTGCGTAAAGACGCTGCCAGTGGGATAAAAAAGCCCCCCACAACCTGTTTGCATATTTGGGGAACCTCTTTAACTTTTGGGCTTTTTTTTGTTTTTCTCTTTGGCCGGCCCGAAACACATAAACGAAATGAGGATTAAACCGGCGCCGGCAAAAAAGAGCATTGTTCGTCGGCGGGGTTCTCTGCAGCGGGTAAGCCACCGGGGCAGGCTTGTGTCGGCCGGCTCTGTGCTCGTTTCTTCCGTCAGGGCTTTCCTGGCTGCGGCTAATTGCTCTGCTGTGGCCTTTGGGTAGATAGTGTTTGCATCGTTATCTTCTTTGCCGAGCGTTACAAGGGTGATGCGCTTGATAAGGTTGGGGTCGTTTCTTAACTGCTGCAGCAGTGCATCGTAGTCCGCATTCAGGGACTTGAGCCGATTTGATAGTTCCTTCTCTGCTTTCAGCAGCTCTCTGTTATTATAGTATCGAAGCAAATCAGTAAAGAGTATAGAGCCGCTCAGCGCTGCTGCGCCGATGCTGAAGAAGACAACGAACAAGAACGACCGGATGATATTTTGCCTTCGCAATTTTGTATCTCGTAGTTCGTGTTTCGTGCTTTCGGCTTTTGGGTACAGCCACCTGTTTTCAACGGCAAAAATGGGGGGCAGTCCCCCGCTTTACATTTCGCGCTTCAGGCTGTTAGCTCCATTTATACAGAATAAACCGGCAGTTGTTCTCGAAGCAATTTGTATATCAGTTTATCCTCTTTAATCGCTTCCTGAGCGGTCTTGATAAACTGAGCTTTTAATTCTTCAAATTCCATAGTCTTGAGGCTCGCCAAATCTTTCTTGTCGCCATTTTTTGCATTTGCCGCGATAAACTTTGCCATAGTTTCACTTGCCATTTCCCGGATGAGCTGCCAGAGTTCCTTGCCTTGACTTGCAGCGATTGCCCGGCCCAGAGCCAGTGACATCGATAGAATCGCATTCATACCAAGGACGCCTTTTCTCTGCATCACGCTAACCTTGTCCTCAGTTGATGCGCTATCAGAGAGCATTCCCACAGCCACGGCTTGATCGTACTCTAAACGCAGCAGCTCTTTGTCCACATCGAACAGGCTGCCAAGCTGGGCAAGCCTCCTGCCGATAAATGCCTTGGCAAGAACTGTTTCGATGTGCCTGACTGCCTCCATACAGCCCATACCCTCGTAGCGTCTGGCCTGTCTCCATCGTTTCAGGAGATTCTCGTCATTCTTGGCCTTGATGGCAGCAAAATCCAGCTCCTTCTTGAATCGATATGTGCCGTCTCCGGTCTTACTAAACACATCAGGATACTTCTTGGTTAGCTCGCCCGGAGCAATAATACTATCGACGTAATGAATAGCTTCATCCACTCCGGCTGATGTTCCGAGTGGTGTTGAGCCTTTGAAACGAATGGTTCCAGTTTTGCCCAAGAACAAGGTCGCCGCTGCAGAGGGAATGCCTGCATTGGTTGCTTCTTCTGTTCCACTGACAGTTTCGATAGCTAACATTCGCATTAACAGCCCGGCAATATCGATTTCTGCGGCATCCGGCATGACTGTAACGTCTTCGGTTCCGGTCAGTATCCGAACCAGTTCTTTGACGTTTTCTTCTATTTCTTTTCTCTCTTTGTCGGTTATTTCTCTCTGCGAGGCTTTGGCCAGCGCTATTATTTCCATTACTCTGCCATATTTCTGCAATCTCTCGGTATTAGCTCCTCCGCCTGCTTTCATCCCTAAGGCATTCATTGCCGTGGAGATGTCCGCCTCGAAGGGGTCGTTCGGCGACTTCGAACGGTGTGAGACTACCAGCTCCGAGCCATAGGATAGAGCGGTAAGCATAGCAAGTACCGTCTCCGACAAGGTTCCAATCTGGTTGGCTTTTATAAGAGCGGTATTGATTTCGCCATTTCTGGCACAGTTTTCAATGTTCTCGTCTTTGGTTGTAACAAGGTCGTCACCAATGATGAAGATTTTATCTGACAGTTCCTTCATCAGGTTTTTCCATCCCTCGTGGTCGAGCTCACCAAAGCCGTCCTCGATGGACAGAATCGGGACATCGTCTGCCAAGGCCTGCTTATAGAGTTCTAATATCTCATCACGGCTCATATCGACCTTGCTCTTATCGCGCCAGAAGCGATACATACCAACCGAGTCCTTCTGTCCAGTTTCTTGTCGATATAAGTTTTCCAGTTCCGAGGCGGCCGGGTCCAGCGCGATTGCCACGTCCACGCCGGGTACGTACTCGCAATCCAGGATGGCCTGTTTCATCAGTCGCCACATTCTCTGCTCTGGTACCCTGTCACCGTCTTCCTTGTCTATGTAGGGAGCCAGGCCGCCCTCAAGGCCGATACCCATAACCTTTGCGCCTGGTGCCGATTCGAGAATTTCCTTGAGACGATACTGGAGTTTAACCGTCATCTCCTGGGCCTCTTCATAGGTCTTGGCCGAGAGCGGCATAAACATACTCTCCTGCATGCTGATATTGCTCTCAGGATACTCCTTCTCGGTGTGGCGTCCGCCCATAGCACAGTTTCTAAACTGCCAGGGTGCCATAACCTTCGTACCATCTTTTAGAGTAATTGTCTGCATTCTTGTATCGAGCATTTTCTGCTTTACTTTTGCTACCTGGTACAACCAACTTTCCTCAGAGACGGCCTCTGCGGCTCTTGCTGCCTGGTCGGCAGCAAGTTTTTCTCTCCTTCGAAACTCTTTGAGCTTACCAGGGTCTGCCAGCAACCGGTCCAAAAGGCCCACACAGCCGGGAGCGAGGAAGAACCGACCTATGTAAATGAGGATTTCGCTGCCTGCGGCCAGGCCCACGCCGATGCCAATGGCAGCAATCGGCAAAAAAATCAGAGCCAAATAACCGCTCCAGATGGGCGCGGATGCTGCGACGGCCAAATTGTATGGTGCGTCGGGAGCGAAGTTGCCGCCTTCCTTTTTGATACCGTAGAACTTGCCCCAAGGTATCAGCAGGAACATCTTTGCATACCATCCGAATTTACTTCCTCCACCTCGAACGACGGCGTCGGCTTTTTCCTGAGAATCCTTATTCAGAGCCGTCAACTTAACGGCTGTTAAGAAGTGGCACATCTCGTGGATGGCAATCCCAATATGCCAGGACAGGTACCAGATAATCAGAGAAATCCAAGTCTCCCAGCTTGCAAATATAAAATGCAGCGTCTGGAGCTTGCCTTCAACCTCCGTTGGAACACTCAGTACCGAGGAAATAAATGCGGCGTGGAATGATACTAACTTATGATTTGCAATTACCCAGCCACGCTCTAAATATCCTGCAGCTTTAACCGTAATATTTTCTGTTGTATTTGCTAATGTATCGCTGCTCTTGCTGATTTTCACTTTTGCTTTTACTGTTTTGGTCATTCTAAGCTGCCCTTTATTTATACCTTATTGCTGCGTTTTCATTTCACAGATTTTCTTAAGTTCGCTATATTGTGTCGATTTTACTGATTCCGTCAACAAAAAATTTATGAATTGGGATGGACACAAGGGGCCAAGCACACGTCTTGAGGCCATCGCATTGTCAAATGGCCGGTAAAACACAAGATTTCTCCACTGTGGCAGCCAACGGGAGTTCGGTAAAAATACGCCGAAACATTTGTATCCGCCAAGCGAAAAGATTATTATAACAACAGATAATTTTAGCGGTGTAACCAGGCGAAAGTCATATGTGAAATGTCGTTGAAACATAAATAAAAAAATGAATCCAGGTGTTTTTGGCAAAAGGAGCAGTTATGAAGCAAAGATATGACAATCGAGAGGACGAAATTGACGACCTGAAGCACGAGTTAGAACAGTTCCAGCAAGAAAAAGAGCGGGTCAGAGCAATTATAGGCAAAATCGGCGGCATACCAAAATTTCGTACAAAGCTAATTAACATAGTGTTTGTTATCGTGATTGTGGTCTCTGTTATCGTTTCAATAATCGGAGGCCAGCAACTGCGTCTCCTGATGATTGAGCTGGCAACGGTAACACTATCAATAAAAATTATCTATCTGATACACTGTCAGATGCGTGTAAATCACTTCAAATTCTGGATACTTTCCTCAATCGAATGGCGCGTTAATGAAATGGCGAAGCAAATCAAGCAATTAAAAAAGTAGCTCTGTATTTACTACCTCATAAGAGTGGATGGGCTGTGCCTGCAAAAGCTGCTGCAATATTATCTCCGGGGGGATTTTTTTCTTGTCGCATTTTTGCCTTCGATTCGCTCTTATTAATAGAAGCGCTTCGGTTTTAATGTGGAGACCTTGCAAGGTGCAGTCAGATGCTGAATTGGTAAATGCTGTTCTTAATGGCAACAAGCGGGCTTTTGAAGTGCTTGTCAAGCGTTACGAGCGTCCGGTTCGTGCGATAGCGCTGGACGTTTTAGGCGATTATCATTTAGCAACAGACGTGTCGCAGGATGCTTTTGTAACTGCCTATGAGAATCTGCCCTCACTGCGAAAGTCCGGGGCCTTCGGGCCCTGGCTGATGAAAATCACTCGCCGACGTGCGCTTGACTTTGTACGCCGGAAACCAAAAGAAGCCTCGCTGGAAACAGCGGTGTCTACAGCATTAAAAAATCCTAACGGCCAGCTTGATGAGGAAAAACAATGGCTTTTGGCTGCGGTTATAAAGCTGCCAAAGGGTGAAAAGCAGGTGATAATGCTTCGATATTTCTCCGGCCATTCCGTAAGAGAAGTCGCCGATATACTTGGGCGAAGTGTCGGCACAGTAACCAAGCAGCTTTCGCGGGCACACAAACGGCTGCGAAATATATTGGAAAGGCCAGAAAGATGACTATTAAAGAAACTGTCGAAGAAAAATTGGAGAAGTTAGGCCGGGCAATAGGTTCCAATGACTCGATTGTCGAGAATGTAATGAGCCGCATTGAAACTGCGACATTTTGCGAATCTAACAGAATTAATAATAAGTTGGTCAGGAGAATTATTAAGAGTCCTTTTATGAAATTTGCTGCCGCAGCCGTGATAATTATTGCAGTAACGATTGTTGTAACCTGGTTCGGTAGCTCAATTGATGGATCAAGTGTCGCATTAGGCCAGGTTATGGAGAACATGAAAAAAATGCCCTGGGCACACGCTTTTCTCCAGATGCAGCGAGAAGTCCACAAAGAGCAAAGCCAGTTTTGGTACTCGTTCGCGTCAAAGGTTGAAGCGAGCAAAGAACAGAATGGTGAACTAACTCTCATCGATTATAACAAGCAAGTGTCGTATGCATACAACCCAGGTACAGAGCAAATAACTATTTCCAGCCTTAGAAATAGAGAATTCGTGGCGGGAGCGGGGTCGCCATGGGAATTGCTGGAAAAGATTGTAGAACAACTGAGTGAAAACGAAGGAACCCAGGTAACGCGTAAGAACGACGAATATGACGGAAGCGATGTTGAAATATATAAAGTTAGAATTCCGAGGGGAAATAAGGAAGTTGAGGAGTGGCTCTTTGTGGTAGACAGCGACACCCACTTAATTATGACGTTGAAGCTTAGAGGGTATGAACCTGATGGCAATGTAAAGGTGTTTGGTGAAATGACTTTTGATTATCCTGATGACGGGCCGACAGATATCTATGAACTTGGGGCACCAAGGTCGGCTGCTGTCATTGATGACCGCACGAAGCCGGAGGCCGAAGAGATATTCAACACTTACAAGGCGTACCGCCAGAATGCGCCGTCGCGATATATTGTGGTACAAGCGCACTACAATAATATCGAGCGAATCGGCGCAGTTGTAATTGATGAAGTCACGCGAGTTTATACCGATGGAAGGCTTCAGAGATCCGAGAAATACCAGGTTTTTGATTGGCTGGAGTACCTTGATAACTGGCCAAAATACTCTGCTCAGATGGGAAATACTTTTGATTCACAGATTAAGTGGTGGACCCGGGGCGAGTACAGCGGCTGCAGGTTGATAATGCTCTATGACAACGAGTACCGTTATATGGTCACACGCGATTTAAAAACAAAAAGGTGGAGTTCTAAACCTCCACAGCATGACCCCGAAAGGAATTATCTGCTTTCTGGACTTGGCACTTGGGGTTGGCCGCTATCCAACCTGAGACTCGGAGTCCCTGGAGAGCCGCCGATTACAGTTCTCGATGACGAGTACTCAAAACAAAACAAGTTGATTTGTCTGCAACGTCTCTGGCAGGGGCAAGTACGCAAAGACTCGGCGACACTACCTTGCAAAAGGCTGTGGTACCTCAATCCCCAACGCGATTATATATGTCAGAGGTTTGAAGAGCATTACTTACGAAATGCACCCTGGCAAAGGGACAAATCATGGCTTGAGGGAGTTGATCCCGACAGGGTTTCCGTGGAAAAGACGCGGATTCGAGAAGTTACTGAATTTGGACAAACAGATGCCGGACAATGGTATGCAAAAAGAATCGGGACCAACAATGCTGTGATCTTTCTTGATACAGATCCGGAATTTCCTGAAGGGATTTTTGATCCGGAGACTTTGCCAAAGGGAAATAAATAAATGTGTGGTTTGAATAATCTTGAGGCCAAGCTGGATTAGGCCGGCCTTTTTGTGCAGAAATCGACGATTTTAGGAAGTTTTACATAAAATTTATAAAAAACTTTGTTACTTTATAGGTCCTTTCACGTCTTTTATTATAGACAGGAATCCGAGGCTGCTCGGATTTCCATTTCG
>CAYVIT010000056.1:0-20032 GCA_964451425.1 uncultured Pirellulales bacterium | reverse complement strand
GATGTTTTCTCGAAAATCCCGCGCTCGAGGATCAACCAGGATCGCCGATCGCCGATCGGTCGGTATTAAACTATACTCTTTTTCAAAGATTGACAGTGACGTGCGATGTCACCAAGTCTATTTAACAGGTCCGGTGACACTGCCGGCGATCCGCCTGGTCCGGAGCTGCCGATGATCACTCCGGATTCCGCTGCCGGCGATCCGCCTCAATTTGCTCACGCGTAATCACCCCTGCCCCCCTGCACGTATTTGTTATCCCCGGTAAGGTAGTCGAGATAACAATGCCAAATACCAGAATCATAAAAACCTTCTTGCATCGTAATTTTAGGAGTGTACTCACGCTAAAGCATTTACAATCTTGAGTTTTCAACTTATGCCCTGCCTCATGCACTAAATCAGGATATGACGAAACACGATATTGATTGGTAAATTATATGGCCGCGCAATTGTTATAGTCCGATAATACGCCCGGAAGGATCTCGCAATGACAAAGGCCTGCCCAGAATCTCGTAATGCAGAATAGCTCGTTTAAGGTCATCAGGGTCGGAATAATCTAACATAATTTCCGACAGATACCTTGCCTGCGGTCCCCGCGCCGCAGCAGCAGTCCGCTTATCTCCCATTGCTTTAACGGTTTTGCTGGTGAACTCCGGGAGTTTTTCGATTTTGGATTCAACTTGAGCAGCGGGTCTCTGCAACTCTGTTTCTTTGACTGGACCAAAAGCAGGAATCTTCGCGGAACGTTCGGTTTGAGGTGAGACTTTTCGCACAGCCGGCTTGGGACGAACCACCTTCCTTCGTGCCTGTTGGGCTTGTTGTTGCAGTTCACGCTGCTTTTGCAGCTCCGCCTCAATAGCGGCTCGAATCTGTTGAAAGGGTCCTTTCGGCTTAGCCTTGGTGCTCTCAGCCGGTTTAACGCCGGGCTTTGGGCCCAATCCCTGCTCCCCTGCCTTCTTCCCTTGAGCATTCTTTTTAGCCTTGAGGATGCCGGCAATCGCCCAGAAAATCGCCAGGAACACAATAAAAAGCATGTTCCCCCAGTCTTTAGTGCCTCTGCTTCGGCGAGCTAAAAGAATTATTTGTGACAAAATCTCATTCATATTTTTCCCACAAAAACCATCACGCACCGAGAATCAAGTATCGAGCATCGAGACTACTCTTTCTGTTTCGGCTTTGCTATAGAATCTCTCATATCAGTATCAGCCATGATGTTCTTCATTCGATAGTAGTCCATAATACCGAGATTGCCCTTCCTGAACGCCTCGGCCATGGCCAGCGGCACCTTCGATTCGTTTTCAACAACAAGTGCACGCATTTCCTGCTCCCGCGCAACTGCCATTGCACGCCGTTTTTCTGCCTCGGCCTTCGCTCTTCGCATATCGGCTTCCGCCTGCGCCGCCTGAAGTTGCGCCCCAACGTTCTCGCCTACATCCACATCGGCGATATCGATAGATAAAATCTCAAAAGCCGTCCCTGCATCGAGTCCCTTGGCCAAAACGGACTTGGAAATACTATCGGGATTTTCCAGAACGCTTTTATAGGTTATCGCACTGCCTATCGTGGTAACAATTCCCTCGCCGACACGTGCGATAACGGTTTCTTCCGTTGCACCGCCGATCAGGCGTTCGATATTGGCGCGCACGGTTACCCGTGCCTTTGCTTTCAACTGGATACCGTCCTGAGCAACGGCGTCTATAGTGCCTTTGCTCTTTGCCGGGTCGGGGCAATCTATCACCCTCGGATTTACGCTCGTCTGGACCGCTTCGAGGATGTCCCGGCCTGCCAAATCGATAGCAGTTGCTATTTTCAATGTCAAATCGATATTTGCCCTGTTAGCAGCGATTAGGGCACGCACAACATTTTGGACCCGACCGCCCGCCAGATAATGGCTTTCAAGGTCCCGCGTCGTCAGCGACAGACCTGCCTGGACCGCCGTTATCTTGCTTATCACTATCGTCCGCGTATCGACCTTTCGCAGCCACATCCCGATAAGCTCCGAGAACTTGACATCGGCTCGCGACAGCTTCGCCTGCAGCCATAGCCTGAAAAACTTTAA
This sequence comes from uncultured Pirellulales bacterium, assembly GCA_964451425.1. Lineage (GTDB taxonomy): Bacteria > Planctomycetota > Phycisphaerae > Sedimentisphaerales > Anaerobacaceae > CS2-K091. The sequence goes on along the minus strand of CAYVIT010000056.1, from coordinate 17,976 downwards.
GAACAGCAAAAAGAATACTACGACTACAAGGATAAGTATGACAAGAAGTGCTATCCCCACAAGTCTTACAGGATTGCTTTCCGCTAAGATTGTATTTGCTAAGCTATACATTGTTTTGCCCTTTCATTAACTTTCTTCTACTTCTATTTCACGAACAGTAAGCTGCGTGCTTTCTATATTGATAACCTTTACTTTCCTGTCCTTATCAACATAACCGCCTTCGGCTACGCATTCAACTCTTTGCCCTGAAAAATCACACATCCCTACAGGCCGCAATGGGGTCAGCACCAGACCCTCGGCACCGAGAAGCTCTTTTAGTTCGGCTGTATCCGGTATCGCATCCCCCTGTTCGCGTTCAGGAGGTGTAAGCGTAACGCTTTTACCAAATCTGGTCTTTGGAAATATCCTGTAAGCGATAATCAAAACCGCCGGTATCATAACAAGTGCAATACCGACTCCTATCCAGCCGACCGTTCCGCTGTGCTGGAAGAATAACGCTATGCCCCCAATCAAGCACGCAAGCGCGAATACACTTATTATCCCGCCGCTCGGTACAAACACTTCCGCAATTATCAACGCCGCACACGCAAAATATAAAAAAACAGCCAGCAAAAGCCACCACATAAAGTTACTCCTTTTTCAAATCATCTTGAGTTTGCAAACACGAAGCAGAAATCTTGGACGATGCTGTTCTCCAATTCGTTTAACAAACTTTAACTTCAATCTTTTACTTTTCTGACTATAACTCGATTACCGCGAATTTCAATTATCTCAACATTAGTCCCTTTGTCAAGGAACTCGGCTTCAGCCACCACATCTACTATTGCATTTCCGAATTTTGCCTTTCCTGTCGGTCGCAGTATCGAAACCACTTCCCCGAGCTCACCTATGTTCATGCCTATCGTTTTACTCTCAGGCAGCGTCGTCATACTAACTTCAACCTCTGTACCCAACTTCGCCGCGGTCGGCACAAGTAATAGCCCACTGAGAAACTGCATTTTAGGCAGATACTTTGCCAGCAGCCACGCCAGAACAACAAATCCTATGAAGCCTCCCACCAAACTCATAACTCCCCATCCGAAATCATTCCAGGCAATATCATTATTGGGCCAGGGTAATGTGTCCGGCGGATTCTTTATAAGCATACCGAACAAGCCGGCCAATATGCACGTTATCCCCAAAAATCCTGCGATGCCGAAGCCGGGCAGCACAAAGATTTCCACCATCAGCAACAGTACTCCCACAACCAATACCGCCACCTCTACCCAGTTTGCCAGTCCGATGAGGTATTTGCTGCCGATTATAACCGCAAAGCATATGACCGCTGCCAGCCCTGGCAGCCCGACCCCCGGCGTGTGAAATTCAATATATACACCCAGCAAGGCCAGCATAACAAGTACTGCCATTACTGCCGGAGAATTCAGCCATCGCACCATCTCTTCCGACCACAGCGTCTTAAGCACTATCGGTTCGTCGGCAAAAGTTACGCCGTCCCGCTCGCCTAAAAACGCAAGCGCCCCTTCACGGTCTTTAACTACCGCCCGTGCTATCCCGTATTCAAGAGCATCGGAAGCGATTAGCGTTAGAAGCTGGTCATCCCTGACCGCCAATTCTTTGTTGCCGAGGTCATATTCATTCGCGTCTTTAGGCAGCTCATCTCTTTCAAAGAATTCGTCCTCTCCCGTTGTTATGTTCTTGACCCTGTAAACCTCAATCTGCATCGTTACCATTGCCCTAAGCAGTGCTCGAGGATAACCGTTTGCATTCGCGGCCCGGTCGAAAATCCCACGGATAAAACTCTCGGTTTTTTCCCGCTCGACACCTTCGAGTTTTTGACTGGGAACTATTGTAATTGGTGCACAGTCGCCTATCGTGGCATTCTCGAGCATTATTATGTCTTGACAATGGACACTTATCATCGCCCCCGCTGATATCGCCTCAGTAGTTATGTAAGCGACTGTGTGCGCTTCCTTGCTCGCATCGAGGAAATATTTCGATATATCGTCCGCAGCAGATACCAATCCACCATAAGTGCTTATTTCGTAAATCAGGTATTCTGCTCCACTATCGAGGGCGATTTGGGTCCGGCGTTTGATGGATTCAAACAGCCCACCGTCAATCATACCCGTACAGACAATTACCGCCGCCTTTACGCTTGGCGGCTCCGGCGAGATGCTATTCGCATCACCGATGCTTGCCCCCTGCCCGCACAGGCTCCCAATCAGCAGCAGCAATACTGAAACAACCGCAAATATCCGTACCGAGTTTCTCATATCCGAAATTGTAACCTCATATCCTCAATAATGCAAAAGCTAAAAATATAGGTTTTTGAAACAGGATTTTCTATTCCGCTAATTTGCATAAAATCTCAACGCCCTGCCGTATTTTCTCATCACTTGTCGCGTAGCTTATCCTGAAATGCGTATCTTTCTCGCTGAACACGCTGCCCGGTATAATCAGCACATTATTCTTAATAGCCTTCTCCACAAATTCCGTACCCGAACCGCCCGGCGCTTTAACAAAAGCGTAAAACGCCCCGGTCGGCTTGACAAGCTCAAATTTGTCTTTCAGGCCCTCATAAACAAGGTCTCGTTTTCTTCTGTACGCATCGACAAAATCGCTCACATCATAATCCAGGGCCGCAATAGCCGCTTTTTGAAAAGGCGTCGGCGCACACACAAAAGTATATTGCTGTATCTTGGTCATCTCTTCCACAACGACTCCGAGAGATTCGTTAGCAGCTGCATACCCAAGTCGCCATCCGGTCATCGCGTAAGGCTTGCTGAACCCGCGAAGCAAAAGCACATTATCGCAGTATCCCGCTATACTTGTGCACCCGCCGTCATAGCAGAACTTCTCATATATCTCATCCGTCAGAATAACCACATCCTTTGCTTTCGCAATCTCGGCAAGCTCCTTTATCTGCTGCTCAGAATACACCATCCCGGTCGGATTGCTGGGAGAATTCAGCAAAATCAGCTTCGTCTTATCAGTAATACTCTCTGCTATCTTTTCCACAGGCAGCTCAAAATCCGGGTAGCTATTAATAAATACGCATTTGCCTCCCAACATATTCACAAGATGTTTGTACATAACAAAGTACGGGTCGGGTATAATGACCTCATCACCGGGATTAACAAGCGCCATAAACGCGAGCAGCAGCCCACCGCTCACCCCGCTCGTCACTATGACCGCCGGCCTCGCCCAGCCGAATTCATCTTTCACCTTCCCGGCGATTTTCTCCCGCAGCACCTCGTCCCCCATCGTTTGCGAATACTTGTTCTGTCCGGCCCTGATTGCCTTGATGGCTTCCTCTTTTAACACATCGGCCACGTCGAAATCAGGCTGACCTATCGAAAAGTTCACTGGGTCTTTCAGCTCCGCCGCCAGCGCAAAAACCTTCCGTATCCCACTTGAGTCGATAAGCTTCGCTCTTTTTGCAATAATCTCTTTCATTTGCTCTTATAATACCCAAATCTCTCAAATAAGCAATCACCAATAATCTTTATTCATTAATCAACGAAATATCTCTACTGCCGGAGGCCGCACAAAATTAATATCCCAAAAACTCAAAAGACCAAAATCAATCTGGCAAAAGCATAACAACTTATACGCTTACTTCGACATTCGTCATTCCTTGTTCGATATTCGATATTCTTTACCGTCATTACAAGCGCAGCCGAGGAATCTATATAAAAAGTCATTGCGAGGAGCGAAGCGACGCGGCAATCTCAAACTCACTGATTTGAGTTTGGCATCAGGCCCGAAAGCAGGAATCCACAAACTGTGCTATTCTCATCTCATCTTGCGGATGCGAACCTCCGTTTTTTTCGAATCCTTCAGGAGATTCACCAGCTTTTTAGGGTCTGTTTGCCCGTAGTGATATGGATATAGTATTTTCGGTTCAAATGCCTTTGCCGCATCGGCTGCCATCTCCGGCGTCATCGTGTACGGCACGTTCATCGGAAGAAACGCGATATCAATCTTCTTCAGCTTCTTCATCTCCGGTATGTTCTCCGTGTCCCCTGCCACGTACACTCTCGTCTTGCCGAAAGTCACGACGTAACCATTTCCTACACCCTTGGGATGGAAGGGCTCACCGCTGGGGCGCTTATGCACAATATTGTAGGCCGGCACCGCCTCTATCTTCAGTTCCCCAACTGTCCGCACATCACCGTTCTTCATAACAATACCGCCGGTTACTTTCTCGGCGCATGGTTTGGTCAGAACCACTTTTGTCGCCTCCTGTCGGATGGTTTTTATGGCTTTGGTGTCCAGGTGGTCACCATGTTCGTGTGTTATCAAAATAAGGTCGGCCTTGGGCAGCTTGGAGTAATCAGCCTGCCTGGTCCAGGGGTCCACGTGAATGACCTTTCCGTTGTACACAAACATCAAGGTCCCATGCCCGATGAACGTGATTTTCAGGTCACCCGTTTTCGTCTTGATAACATCTTCTTCAAATTTCTTCTCTGCCTTTTCCGGTTTGTCTCCGGCCTGACTACCCTTTACCACACCTATACCTGCAACTATCAACATGACCACCACCATCCATAAAACTTTTCTTAGATTCATCATCTTTTATCCCTTTCAGTCACAATCAAATCCCGACCAATCACTAATCTAATCCTTTAATATCCCTTTTCGCACCGAAAAGCAATCCTCACCCGAAAAAATAAATAGAACTTCCTCACGCCCCTGCTAATCCGCTTCTTGGGAAACGAGCTCATATCATCCTGCCCCACATTCCAAATTTCCGCATAATATACGGTTATTTACGAATCCGACCTTGCCATTACCCTGCTGTGCCTAATGCTTCTATCCACCCGCCAAGCTCGGCTGCCCTGTAATCCCTTAGATGGATATTGACAGCATCAGCAGCCCCTGCAATAATTTATCAATGATATTGAGGCCTCAAGGCAATGTAGCCGAGAGGCGGTTACCATCATAAACCGTCGGGGATACGTTAATGATTCGCTTTAATCGCCGAAGCTTCCTTCAGGCTGTGGCCGGTCCCGCCACGTTGCCTTCTCTCGGAAGGCACGCCTTCGACCCCGACCAGATAATTTCTATAAAGGAGGTCGCTATGCCGGAATTTGGAAGTCCATTTGCTGGTATGACAGCGGAACGAAAACTTAACAAGGCCGAACTAACACGCGCTATCCGTTTCATGATTTCAGCCGAATATGAGGCCGTCCAGCTTTACATGCAGCTTGCTGAATCCATCGATGACAAGCTCGCAAAGGAGGTCCTCATTGACATCGCTGATGAAGAGCGGGTACATGCCGGAGAGTTTCTACGGGTCCTCAAACACCTTGCTCCCGACGAAGAAAAGTTTTACAAAGAAGGTGAAGAGGAGGTGGACGAAATAATCGAAAAACACGGACTCAAGTAGACAATTTACGAACATTGACTTAGCCGCTGGTATCAACAGGAATAACCGCTCCTGATAATACAATCTTGGGAGGTGACAGCCTCCAAGCCAAAGCCTTCGCGATACCGTGGTTCGTGTAGCCGCCGAATCTCATTTGGGCTACTGCTCTTTTGCCTTGTGGAGTCATTCTAAAAGGAGCCTGCCCGCACGGACGGAAAAAGAATCGTTTCCTGAGAAGAGCAGGTCGCAGGTCTTCCCGTCCCTGCTTATCCACTTAGTCGGGAAGCAGTTCGTCTCACCCGGCCCAACGTCCCACTGCTCCGTATAATATACGGTCGTCCACGGCCCCCACGGCTCCGGACCATCAAATATACCAAGCCCGCCCTTGAAACGCATATCTTCCTTACCGTATATGGTTTGACACCACAAATATCTTTTCAGGCTGGCATTGTAGCTAATCCCGCTGCGATAGCATTTCCCCGGATTGATAAACACAGCCCCCCTTTTGCCAATATTCTTAGTCCAAACAGGACTACTTTTACCGTCAAGCCCCTTGAAAAATTCATACCCCCCCTGCTCTCTTATTTTATCTTTGTCCACTCGCGTCATAACCATCTGGTCCGCCGGTTTGTAAGCACTGTTACTATCCGGCGAATAAATATATACAAACTCATCCCTCGCACCGGCATAGTTTTTGCCGAAGTTCAAAAACGTCGGACATCCAAAGCTTACCGTAAACTTCCAGTCGCACCACGTCCACGTCTTGCCGTGGTCTCTCGACCATGCAATCTGCGAATTGCCCGTGTTTCTAACTAACATATAGAGCACGCCGTCTACGCAAAGCATCCCGCTGGCCTTTGCACCCTTGGCCCCCTGCCCTGCTCGCTCACCGCTTTCCGTGCGGACATTGACACCTTCGAAATCAGGCGGTGCCCCAACCACTTTTGCAATACCAAGACTTAACTTCTCTTTTGTTTTTGGCTCAAACCCCCACCCGTCACCGTAAGCAGTATACAGATTGTTGTCGTCCGCCCAGGTAATCGGCCAGTTATCGCTGCCCGACGCTTTGCGAATAATAGTCTTTGCATTCGCCCACTTGAGGCCCATTATCGGACTTGTCGGATAAGGTTGAACCCTCCTGCCGTTTTTAGTTTTCACTGACAAAGCAATTGGCTCAATAAATAGCTCAATCGATTTGTAGTCGGAGTTGCGCGACTTGTTCAGCGACTTCCCTGCCCGCGCCGCCACAATATCCAGACTTGGTATCACCACAATTAAGCTGTCATAAAGTCCCCACGACCAGTAGGCATCTCGCGGCACATTCGCCATCGTCCCGTCTGCGTTGTTCCACCAAAGCAGCCCATAATGGTCCGATGCGTTGAAATAGCTTTCCTGCTTAACCACGGCCGAGCCTCGAACCCTCTCAGGTACAACTCGAACCATATCCACAAATCCTTCTGGGATAATCTGCTTACCCTGCCATTTTCCTCGTCGCAGATACAGATACCCAATCCTCGCCATCGCGTCCACATTGGCACTGATACCCGAACCAAATTCACGCCGCTTAATCCCGTCAATCTCTTTAGCCCGATACGCATTGTTCCGCCAGGTCAAGTCGGATGCCTTTATCCCAATCGGCCCAAAAACTCGCTCAAACATCAGCGTATTCAAATCTTGACCATATACAAGCGTAACACACTCAGCTAACCAGTTCGGCCCCCCGTCACTGTACGACCATTTTGTCCCCGGCTCAAATAATAGCTTCTCGTATCCCCCCGGCTTGTCGAATCCCGCAGTCTGTGTCGCCAGATGAAAAAGCGTAATCTTATCAAGCCAGCCCGTGTCGGCATTCGACTCTGGCGGCATACCAAAACCGGCATGATATTTCTTAGCCGGCTCGTTGAGGCTTTTAAACTTACCGTCTTTAAGAGCAAGACCGACCGCAGTAACACCAATCGCCTTGGTTGAGGACTTCAGGTCGTATCGTTGTTTTTTGTCCCCCCACTGCATAACGACTCGCCCATACCGGACTACACAGCCCGAACCACCGCCGGTCAGTGCATACTCGTGTGCCCGTCCCAAGACGCCCGCGTCCATTCCCATTTCGTCCGGTCTCGCCTGCTCCCACGCGGGCATCGGCCAGACCTCACCCCCCTCCACTGCCGCTGGCAAACTCACCAGCACCGTTATAATCGCCGCTAACACAAAAGATACTTGTATCTTCAAAATTTTTCTCCACAAAAACTGCCGCTCGCTGCCCCCCAGGCGGCCAGGCGTGACAAAATCATACTGCCCCTCGATTATGTTCAGTATAAAAGTGGACGCGCAATAAGAGCAAACCGATTACATTCTCCGGACGACAGTTGTTTGCCTCCTCTCTCGCAATTTATTCAGGTCTATTCGAAGCTCTTACTCTTGTTTTTCTTCGGCCACTGGAGCCTCGGCCTCTTCGCCGGCCACAACCTCAGTCGCAGCTTCTTTCTCCGCGGCCGCTTTCTCTTTGCGACCCGCGTGACTCTTGCGGTGCGCAACCTTCGCAAGGCCAAGCAGAGAATCTTCTTCAGACCATTTGTCTTCGTCTTTAAGCTTCTCGATGCGCTCTGCACGTGTCAGAACATTACGGTGCCTCTTAAGGGCACCCTTGATTTTTAATGAGCGGTCAATTGACATTCAAATTCACTACCTAAAATTAATCATCAAATTTCATACCGTATGCGTCTTTGAACAAGTTGGGCGCGAAAGTTTCATAACCCTGAGGAGCTTTATATCGTGCGCCCCACTTTATTATTTGTTGTTTTGTCGTGTAACCGTCCGTCCCTTCTCTGTTCGGATTGTCATATTTATTCCTGGTTACGAGATAAAACGTGTCGCCGATTTGTCTTATTTCGGTCTCTATTCCTCCCTCGGCAAAATGATACTGCACCAGTTCCAGGTCTGCCCTTTTATCATAGGTTTGTATCACGATTCTATTATTGCCTGTAGACGTATCTGTTCCCGTTATTGTTGTATCGGACATTATTCCTTCATCAATATCAGTTCCTTCTCTTCTGCCCGTCAGGCCCTCTCTTGCCGTTTCTCGCAGGTTTTTGAACACGCTTCCTGCCGAATTAGTTATTCCTTCCCTGCTGAAGTAACCCACTTCACCAAGCCAAAGTGCAACCAAAAACAGCAGTATAATGCCCAAAAGCACCGCAATCGCAATCGGATAAGGCAGCGATATCTCGACCCGGCCTGCGTTAAACTGCACAAGTTTCGGCTTTCTGGGCCAGTATGTCGCCCTTCCGGCTGCAGGCAAAGGCGTTTCTGCTGAAGTTTTAACATCACTGTCGGCTTTTTCAGGACGCTGTTTCTTTAATGTCTTGCCATAGCTTGCCTTAAGCTGGCCTTTACTCATCACCTCGTACATTGATATTTTTTTACGATCATGTGCCATAGCCAAACCACCTTAATTTGGCAAAACATTCAGCGGCTAACCATTTTTATCGGCATGAGTCAAGGCAACTGACAAATACTAATTAAATTTAATTCTCTCTTTTACTATATTCTAATATGGACTTCAACAAAAAAGTCCAATTTTTATTGAAGAAATCCAAATCGTCAAAACTCCCGGAAAGCGATAATTTCAGCTATTCTAATATCCAGTTGTTCGCAAATATTGCAAAGTCCTTTAAGTTCACAATTCCGTCATCGTTAAGGTCTTCCGGAAAATTGCCGCTGTGGTTCCTCCAAAGCCAGCGTTTACCCATTCTCGCCAATAACTTGAATTTATGCGGAATCCTGACGGCTGCGCTGCGAACAGTAGTATTACCCGAATCATCAACGGCCTGATATGTTATTGTATAAATCCTGCCGCTGCCGGGCCCGCTGCGTTCTGCCCGCAGATATATGGAACCATCCTCACCTATTTCAATATCATCACTTGTGTGGCCGTCGCCGATAGTATCACCATCTTCGTTCACTTCAATGCCGACCAATGAAACATCCGGTGCCGCATCACACTCATCGCTCACTGTCCAGATCGGCGTAATCTCGACCATCTTATGGTTCGGCGGCCACAGCATCGTGGGCGAAACGGAAAACTCAAATTCAGGCGGCGTCGTGTCTACAACTGTAATCAAAACCTCGTTAGGCTCGGAATCTTCTATGACGTCGTTGACAACCAGCGTAATGACATACTCACCTGTACATCCACTATCCAACGTTACGGTCGGTGCAGCCTCTTGAACGGGACTGGCAAGGAAAGGCCCCGTCCACGTATACGTTAGTGGATTACCATCGGCATCGCTCGACCTCGTACCGTCTAAAGTAACCTGCGTGCCCTGCCCGCTATTGCATGCACATTCGACTATCCGGTTATCACCGGCATCGGCTGCCGGAGGCGTGTTTTCCGTAGTGAACGTCCAGCTGTTTCCATCAATCCGGCTGCAGCAGTTCTTCACTACCACCTGCCAGTAGTACCGCATACCTCGTTTGAGCGCCTCATTCGGCTCAGGAGTCAGGTCATACATCGGCAGGATTAAATCACTTTCAATCAGCTCCAGCGTATTCGGCTCCGTCCCGAAGTAAACGTCCCAGGTTGTAGGACATGGCGGTTTATGTTTGAAAAGAATCGACAAACCCGGATACAAACGTCTCTGGTTGCAAAGGTAATTCAAACCAACGGAGCGATTACTCTGAATTCCGACAGTCCCACCCGAACCGCCTTCCGAGCTGGGGTCGGCATAAAGCAGCAGGATATCACTGCTGCCTTCGAACAGTTGCGCCTGGCAGGTCACCCAGTCTACAGAACCATAGTAGTTGTAGTGGGCCACGTTCTCCCACTGTACTACGAGAATTCGATTGGGTTCTTCCCCGACAATCGCATAATAAACATTATCACTCCCGCCGGGAGTGGGATTAAGGTCGTCCCAGTAAACCGCTATAAATCGCTGAACGGCAGTCGTGCTATTGCACGGAATACAGCAGTTGTTAACCGTCATGTCCGAATCTATGAACTGAATCGTTCCGTTCGAGCTTACTCCTAACAGACTGTAGAAGCCTCCATAGAAATAGAAGTCAAACGGCAGCTCAATACCGAAGTAACTGTCGTCGTCATCAAGGCCAAGATTGGTTCCTGTTCCCGCGATCTCTATCCAGTCGAAAGACGGCCCGTTCGGCTCGTCGCTGTCTATAAATATATAATCACCGGCATCAGGCCCACCCACGCTCGTTACACCTATATCTGCGGCAATCGCTTCAGCCGCCTCCGATTCTTTCACACAGCATTCAGCAACAGCAATCTCCGGCTCCATCTCCTCTGGCTCACTCAACTCTGAAACCTCTGATTTAGACCAGTAACTCAAGCTGACCTCGGTGCTGTTTGTATCCTGATGAATTTCGCTTTTCGTTTCATCCGCAACTCCTCCCGCGCTCGGCTCCGATGCCTCAGGCAGCCCCACACCGCCGGGTATCACGCTATAAGTCAGATTGTCCAGCGTAAACCGCACTGCATCAGGATGAGAAAATGTAATATCAACATGCTTAATCGGCGTCGTGCTCGTGCCGCGATTCAGACCCTCAACAAAATAATATCCCCTAACTATGGCGTCGACTGAAAAACTCCCGAGCGGATTCATATATCTGTCGTAAAAGGACATTGTGGTTGCATCCGCTTTTGAGGTATCGCTGCTCAGTGCGAAGCCGTAAGAGAGGCCATAAACAGGCATGGCAAAATTCAGTGTCAAAGTCCCCGCTGCATCGCCTTCGATATTAGGCCTTTGAACATATCGCGTGTAAACCGGACCCTCGTTGGTAACAGTTGCATCGTAAGAGGTGAAATTGAAAGTTACGTATCCGATGACCATACCATCGACAATCGTCCCTTCTGCGATGTTACCAAAGGCAACCGTCACTGGTGGCAGCCAGGTTAGATTTGTATTTACAGGCACATTGGCCTCGCTCTCGAATGGGTATGGATAATCCGGCTCTGGAATGGGCGGGCACAATAGCTCGAAATCTTCATCGCTTACATCAACGTGTTCTCCATCGGTTATCATAATCCTGTAATCTGAGCCGGCCGGAAGGTCTCCGGATATTTCCCAGGAGAACCTACCGTTATTGGGAACACCTTCGGCAAGCTGCGCATATACTTCTTCTCCCTTGAGAAGATAAATATCAACGACCGGACCACAGCCGAAAGAATACCATTCAATTGCGTGGGTCGTCATCAGTACCCAGCCCTGTCCGCCATTAGGAGTAACCACACACACCTCCGGCGGCGAGGTCAGGGCCTTATACGCATTCAGGCGCCGCCCGGAGATAGTCCGGCCATCTAAAGAGGGCACAGCATCACCCGTCCAGATTAACCTCGACTTCAATTCCTCCGGCGATATCCCGGATGCGGCAGAACCAGGCGGATTTCCCATCAACAGCGCAGCAACACCTGACACGTGCGGAGTAGCCATTGATGTACCCTGGTAACTGGCGTAGTTCTCTGTATGGTCGTCAATACATTGAATACGAATATTATCTATTTCCACACCGTAATGGTTATTATCCTCATCATCGGTTACCCAACGGAACCTCACCTCCATCTGCTCGTTACGATAAGACTCAGGGATATCGACTCGCGTCCACCAGAACAAGTCCTCTTGGTACGACCCATATTTTCCCGAGAACACCTTCTGCCAGGCCGCGCCGTCCCACACATCAACGGAAAATTCGTCGTTCCAGCCAATCTCATAACGGTATATGAACTCCAGTGTAACCGCACGCAGTCCCCTCGTATCTATCCAAGGCGTTACAATGGAACCATTACTATCGCCGAGATAAGGCCAGGCGTTGGCCCAGTCGCCATGGGCTGTTATATTGTTAAGATCATCAGCAGAATTAAACTCCATAATGTTCGGCTCTGTCGGAGTACCTGGCGGCGGTGAATTAGGTGATGGTGGCGGATCAGGTGGCGGGGGTGGTTGCAGCAATACAGTGCCCCATCGATTTGTCGGCCCTTCAGGCGTCATCTGTGTGCCCTCAAAACCAGGCATGTTCGCTTCCTCAAAATCCTCAAAGAACAAGGTCCTGTATTTCGGAACAGAGCTGACTATGTTTACTCCCGGCGCGCCAAGGTGTACTGACCCGGCGCCGTAGTTGGAAAAAAAGGCCCGCGAATCCCTATCGTCGGTTGCCGCTACCGAAATTACGTTAGAAACTTTAAAGCTGGCTGGATAGAATCGTTCTAAGTCATTGTTCATACCCCAATTACCCGCTGCTGCCACGAACAGAACGCCTTGGTCGCGAGCGTTGATAATTGCAGCTTTCAGAGACGATGAGGATCCGCCGCCACCCCAGCTATTACTCAGAATCTTCGCGCCGTTGGCTACCGCGTAGTTGATAGCCTCGATAGCATCATCTGTGTCGCCGAATCCCATCGCATCAAGAAATCGGACCGCCATTACCTTACATCGCCAGTTGACTCCGGCTATACCAAGTCCATTATCACCAACACCTGCAATCGTCCCGGCACAGTGTGTCCCATGCCCGGCCGCGTCACTCGGGTCGCTATCATCCTGCACGAAATCGTAGCCGTATATGTCATCGATATATCCATTCAGGTCGTCGTCCAAACCGTTGCCGGGTATCTCGTCGGTATTGACCCACATATTGTCGGCCAAATCAGGGTGCAGATAATCGATTCCCGTATCGATAACCGCCACGATTACATCCGAGCCCTCCGGTACACCGCAAGCCACATCCCAGGCCTCCGGCGCATCGATGTCTGCATCTACTAAACCTGCTGTCTGCCCGGTGTTATTAAGACCCCACAACTGCGGGAAAAGCGGGTCATTCGGCGTTCGCGCTATACGCACACGGTAATTAGGCTCAACAGTCAGGATTCGTCGGTCTCTTGCACCCCAATCCTCTGCTATTGCAGCCCCTACTGTTTTCCCGGCCGGCAGTTTCACGCAAAGCACCTGCTTGTCCCGGGACAAACCTATGCGCTTTACTATTGTCCCGTCAACTGCGGCTTCGACACCGGCAAAATCCTCCGCTGTATCGACTAAACCATTTTTATCCACATCCGCAGAAAGCAGTACAAGCACCTCACCCGGAACATATTCTTCTTCCTGCTCACGCATCCCCGTCATTCCAACATCCGGCCCAACTGCCTGGGCAGGTAAAGCCAGGCAGTGTAACATGACAATCGCCGGTATACAGACGGCTAAAGCCATCAATGTTATTCCGCTCGTGCCAAATAATAACATTGAAATTCGTCGTTTCCTGCGGATACTCATCTTGTTTTCCTTACGCATCCGAAACAGCCATGCGTGCTTAGGACTTATATTTCCTCTTCGACCTTATCGATAAGCACTATGCAAATATAATGAGCGAATCCCACGTGATGTCCTGAAGAACGAGCTTGTGTTGTATGAGAGAAAGCCCGGCGGCACCGAAAAGAAGCTCTCTTACAGCCCTTCTTTGATAACAATATATCTGAACAAGAGAAAAATGTCAAGGAAATTACGGACCTTATATGTTCGCAATTCAGTAAAAGCATTCCCCCGCTTTCCCCTATGAATTGCTAACAAACAGACAAGTTTCTGATAACATAGCAGTTAACGAAGCCATCCAACCATTTTTAAATCGGGAAGCTAATGAGGGTGTTGACTTAGATTTCGAATTATGATATATATTGGTTGCACTTCGATATGTCGTCTTGAATTGTGATTGCTGACTTTTATTCTTTTCTCTGCGCTCTCCGTTTACCCCGTTAGAAACGGTCTTTCTCTTTTTCTAATGGGGTGTGCTCAGCGGTTAAATCTCTGTGTCTGGTCGCACCTAAAAAGCCGCTAAGCATCCCCAATAAATATCAAGTATCGGATATGGATACCTGCCCGCAGAGGCAAAATACCTCTCCTTCACTCAGGCTTGGCAGATTTTCGCTATAATTCGTTTTTCGACTTCGCCGCTCAAAAAGTAATAAAACAGCAAACAACACCAAAAAACTCCTTTTCACAACCTCTTATTTGTATTATGCTAAATTTCTCTTGACAAAGTACCGGCGTTTAACTATTTAGGCTGTTTTTAGTCTATGTTCGACAATATTTTCAGTTGTTTTTAAAACTTTTTTAAGTGGTTGTAAATGTTACCAAAGAAGAAAACCAGTAAGAGCAGAACACACGCGCGTCGCAGTCATCATCGGCTCAAGGCCACAAACTATTCGCTATGCCCAAAGTGCGGACAAGCCAGACTGCCACACGCAGCATGCACGAATTGTGGTTATCTAAATCCAAAGATAACCTTAAAGCTCGGCAAAGAAGAGAGTAGCTAAATATGCGGATTGCAATTGACGCTATGGGTGGCGACAATGCGCCGGATGAAATCATAGCCGGTGCCGTGGAATCAATTGAGTTTCTCAGTGAAAATGATGAGCTGATACTCGTCGGCCCACATGATGTGATAGCGCCGCAAGTGCCCTCTCCAAAGGCCAAAAAAGCCGCCATCAGCGTTGTTGATGCGCCGCAGGTTATCAATATGGATGAGCCTCCCGTCGAGAGTCTGAGGAAAAAACCAAAGAGTTCGATTGCCGTTATGTCCAAAATGGCAAAACTCCACCAGGCTGATGCAGTCATCTCGGCCGGAAATACGGGCGCCTGTGTCGCCGCATTCCAGATGAGGATGAGAAATCTACCCGGCGTGAATCGTCCCGGAATTGCCGTTGTCTTTCCTACATTTGAAGGCCCAGTGACGATATGTGATGTCGGGGCAAACATCGCCTGCAAACCAATAAATCTTTATCAATATAGTGTCATGGCCGGAATATACTCAAAGAATCTGCACGGTGTTGAAAATCCAAGGGTCGGACTCATGAGCATTGGACAGGAAGACGCAAAGGGAAATGAGATCGTTAAAAAAGCACGAGAGATGATGAAATCAGACCCCAATATGAATTTTGTCGGCAACATTGAGGGAAGGGATATCTTCAAAGGTATATGTGACATCGCGGTTTGCGACGGTTTCGTGGGAAATGTAATCTTAAAGCTCACCGAAGGCCTTGTTGACGGACTCTTTAAAGCAATAAAACACGAGCTCTTGACGGAAAAACTCAGGCTCGCTATGAAGTTTAAACCCATCATAACAAGAATCTACAGGAAGTACGACTATAATGAATACGGCGGCGCACTATTGTTGGGAATCAACGGAACGGCTCTGATATGTCACGGTTCAAGCAAGGCAAGAACTATAAAAAATGCCATCTTGGCCTCTAAAAAATTCTACACCGAAAAAATAAACGACAAAATCGTTGAATGCCTGTCACGGACCTCCATAAGGACGGATGATGAATCCCGTTAGACTTCCCGAGGGTAATAAAAATTCTGATTCTAATCAACAGGCAGTGAGCAGCAATCCCAAAATATCTAACGGGATGAACAAGCTAATTGACGACTCCAACATTCCTTATCGTGCAGTTATCACTGGTTCCGGCTCTTTTGTGCCGGACAAAATTTTAACAAACGAAGACCTCGCAAAAATGGTCGATACCTCAGACGAATGGATTATCACCCGTACCGGCATCAAAGTCAGACACATTGCTGATGACAGCGAAACGACCGCCCTCTTGGCAACCAAAGCTGCCAAACTGGCCCTCGCCGACGCAAAGCTTGACCCCGCCGACCTGGAACTTCTGATTTTAGCTACGGTCACACCGGAGATGCCTTTCCCCGCCACCTCCTGCTTTGTGCAGAGCGCCATCGGTGCAAAAAAAGCCTGTGTTTTTGATTTACATGCTGCGTGCAGCGGCTTTGTTTATTCGCTCGGCATTGTTCAGCAGTTTTTGGAAAGCGGACGCTATCAAAATGCCCTTGTTATTGGCGCTGAGACCTTGACCAAGATTACAAACTGGAAAGACCGCGCCAGTTGCATCCTTTTCGGAGACGGTGCAGGGGCCGTCGTTTTAGAGCGAAAAAAAAATGGAAGCGGCATCTTATATAGCACTATGTCAGCCGATGGTGACAACTGGGCGGCTTTGAATTGCCAGGCCTACGGGTCTCGCCATCCGCCCGATAAAAAATTAGACGACCCCAACAAAATCTATATGGAAATCAAGGGCAGGCAGGTCTACCAACAGGCCATCCGCCGAATCGTTGAAACTGTTAACAACTGCATCAACGTTTGCGAGTTGGCCCTGGACGATATTAAAATGCTGATTTCCCATCAGATGAACGGCAGGATTATTGAATCTGCCGCCAAGCGTCTGAATCTGCCCGACGAAAAAGTCTTTATAAATATCGCCGAGTATGGCAATACCTCTGCCGCCTCTGTGCCCATCGCCTTCGATGGCTGCCTAAAGCAGGGTAAAATCAAGCAGGGAGACATTGTTATTATGGTGGCTTTTGGAGCCGGCCTGACCTGGGGTGCAAATGTGGTTCGACTTTAATTTTTCTGTTCAGTCTACCAGTCCGTCCTGACTGCCCCGCACGAATTAGGTGCCTGCCGTAAATTGGTGTGGACAGCAGGGTCGAAGAATTTATTAAGGAGCTATTTAGCCTGCGATTTTACCGCAGGTCGTTTAACCATCGCCGGAACGGCGACACTATACGAAATACGAGATACGAATTATGAAAACAGCTTTCTTATTTCCCGGACAGGGTGCTCAAATCATAGGAATGGGTGCCGACATCGCCCGCACTTTCCCGGTTGCGGCGCTGATTTACCAGAAGGCAAATAGTATTCTTGGCTTTGACCTGAGCCAAATCTGTTTCGAAGGCCCTGCCGACAAGTTGAATAACACTACGATTTCACAACCTGCTATCTTTGTCACCTCCGCCGCCATTTTAGAGGTACTCAGAACAAGTCCTGAAACCAGGTCAATAACAGCCAACATTACTGCGGGTCTTAGCCTCGGCGAATACACCGCCCTCTACGCCGCGGGAGTCATCAGTTTTGACGATGCCCTCATCCTCGTTCAAAAACGCGGACAGGCAATGCAGGCTGCAGCAGACGCCACCCAGGGCGCGATGCTAAGTATCATCGGCCTGGATGAAGAAAAGGTAATACAGCTTTGCGCTGAAGCCGGGCAGGGCGAACTGTTACAGGCCGTCAATTTCAACTGCCCGGGCCAAATCGTCGTAAGCGGTGCCAAAGATGCCTGCTCGCGAGCTGTGGAGCTGGCCGAAAAATACGGTGCCATAAAAGCCATACCGCTCGAAGTCGCCGGTGCTTTCCACACGGAAATGATGGCAGGTGCGGCAGAAACACTCAGCGAGGCGCTGCAGAAAGCCGAGATTTCAGAACCTGTGGATACCAGGATTATTTCCAATTCGGATACCAGGATTATTTCCAATATAGATGCCGAGTATTACACAACCGCAGAAAAAATCAGGCAGGGTCTCACAAAACAATTGACTTGTCCTATTCTTTGGCAAAAATGTATGGAAAGGCTTTTAGCTGACGGCGTCGAAATGTTTTATGAAATCGGGCCCGGACGAGTTCTCACTGGACTTATGAAAAGAATAAACAGAAAAATAAAGGTAATTAACATAAGCAGCCTGGATTCGTTAAAAGATTTATCTCAAATAACCAATTACCAATAACCAATTACCAATAACCAATTACCAGTTACCAATAAC
>CAYVIT010000055.1:7316-20061 GCA_964451425.1 uncultured Pirellulales bacterium | reverse complement strand
ACCAAACTTGAGCAGTGCTGGCAGCCCGGCCCTATCGCTAAAAGCCGCTTTACCAAACAAGAGATGGCCAGGATTACGGCTATGGCCGGAAAGGACTTGTCTGAGGCCGTCTCGAAGTTTGCGCCCGGATGGAAGGTGGCCAAGTGCGGTGAGGATATGGATCCAGGGCTTCGAGCCGAGTGGGCAGGCAAAAAGAATGTTTTGATGACACATCCGTTGGACCGCAATACGGGCTGTGTACTCTCGAAGAGAGTAAAAATCCCTGATGGTAAAAAGACAACGCTTCATCTGGTTGTCGGTCATCACCCGGAGGGCGACTGGACGCTGCTCGTCAAGGCCGACGGCAAAGAATTGTTGAGAAAGTCGGTCGGCAAAGAAACGGCTGAGAACGGCTGGATGCAGACAGATGTGGAACTCTCGGATTATGCTGGTAAAGAGATTAACCTTGAACTCGTGAATCAGCCGAGCGACTGGGTGTGGGAGGCAGGCTACTGGGCAAAGATTGAGCTGATAAGCGAATAGTGTGCTTCCGGGTGGCAGCCTCAGGCCCGAAGGGCTTGGGGATGGCTTTTTGATAGAAGAACGGTGGGCTAAAGCCTACACTACAATCTATTTTCGTTGCTTGGCTATTTGCCATTCGTAAATTGATGGAATGGCAGGCTTAGGTCTCGGTGCTTCAGCAAGTGGAAGAGCTTGGTTTCCTTGAAGCAATACGGGCCTGGCACTGCCGGCAGCGATTTTTGCATTGCCGCCGTATAAGAGGTTGCCGGTTATCTCAACGCCGATACAGTCTGGAGATGCCAGGAAAACCATAGGAGAGGATTTATCTTTGAGTATGAACACATTATCTTTGATGATATGGTCAAAGCTGGCGGTTTTAGCGAACACGCCGTAGCCTTTTTGAACCGTAAAGCGGTTGTGAAGAATCAGCCAGTTTTCATTCATGCCGCCCATCCACAGGCCTGTCTTTTGTGAGCTGACATCACAGTTGTAAACAACATTTCGGGGCCCATTGGGCCCATGGGCGGTGTCCTGCGGCGGCGAGGCCCACATTCCGAAACCGTAGCCGCCGTGGCCGGTAACTGATTTTATGACGCACTGCTCGATGAGGTTCTCATTCGTCCATCCCGCGTGCCATTGACCGTCACTGTCGTGAAAGACGCTTTTACGGATGACATTTCCACTTGCCGCCCATTGGAACAGGGGTGCATGGCGCATCTTAAATGTTTCGATGTTCTCAATCAGGCAGTCCCAGCATCGGTCCCAGCCTGCGTATGCGGTGCCGCCACCGCCTTTGAACCAGGCATCGTCGAAGATGCAATCGCGAATCTCACACCACTTGGCCATCTGGCCGTAGACGGGGAAGCGGCCGCACATCTTCACCTTCACGCCCCGCGCCCAGCAGTTCCAGGCGTTATGGAACAGTACTGTGCTAATCCACAAATTTTGAGTCTGCTCAATCGATAAGTCCTCAATCCCGCAGTGCTGGATGGGTACGACTTTCCGGACGAAGGCACCGTCAATAATCGGAAAGTCGATGCGAAGCGGCTGGTTGATAGTGATAGTATTGCCTTTTATATTTTTGATGGAAACCTCATAGCAGCGATACAGGCCCCACTTGCAGGCGTTTTTGGTGAGTTTTTTCCAGCGAGCTGTAGCTGGAGCTTCAAGATAAATACAGTCACCGGGTCTTAGTCCTTGCGCGCTCTGGAGCGTAAGTGTCAGGTCGCCTCGTTTGCCGTTTTGGTTCAACAAGATTTTTTTGCCGACCTGTCCGCGTCCCTGAATTGTGATAACGGCCAGGCTGCTGGGGACTAAGCGGCGGTCATTAAAAGATGAGTCCGGAACAACTGCAATCTGGCCTGTAAGTTTAGTTCCATCTTTATATTCTGCAATGCCCTTGAGGGTATGTGGGCCATTTGCGAGTTTACCGATGATTTCCCTGCCGGTTGCGGCGAGCGCGAACGTATTGCCCGAATGTGTGCTGCGCTGCCATCTCTTGATTACCACATCGTCGGCCATGATTGTCATTTTCATAAGCCCGGCAGGCCGACAGTGTATCTCGATGAGGGTGTCTTTTCCCACGCTACTTCCTGGTGCAGGTGTGAAGAAGCCGACTCCATTTTTGGGTATGGCATAACGAAAAACCAATTTGGTTTTATTCATACCACTGCCTCGAATCACGACATTATCTTGGCGGATAGTCACCGGCCGGTCGAGGTAATATGTCCCTTCGTCGAGTAGAACGGCCCCGCCCCCATTCTCACCGGCTGCTTGGCAGGCCCGGTCAAGGGCTGCGGAATCGTCGAGATTATCGTTTGCTTTACCGCCGAATTTTTCGATAGTTGTGAAAGTTTCTATTGAGGGTATGCCGCCCTGGACGCCGCATTTGGTCCAGTTGGGATATACGAGACCATCGGGTCCAACGACGTCAGCGGGAGTGAGTCGGTCTTTCTCTTGCGGTTTGATTTTGTACTGACCTTCCCGCGGCGGCTTCAACTCTTGGCCCGCAGGGGCTGCCACGGCACAAACGCCAACAATGATTATCAATCCGATGAACCAATTGAATCTTGACCGGGCGGGGGATATGTAAGAAAGCATCTTTATAGTTACCTGTTTCCTGTCTTGTTCTCCATTTTTGACAGGAGAATTTTTTTGCCAAAGCGATTCGCTCAGATACTTTGGCGAGTAATATTTGCACCTACGGGATTTAATCTTTCTTCGATTTTTTCATAGCCGCGGTCAATGTGATATACCCTGTTAACAATAGTAGTGCCTTCGGCGGCCAGACCGGCAAGAACCAGTGCAGCAGAAGCCCTCAGGTCCGAAGCCATTACGGGAGCGGCTATTAACTTTTTGACGCCGGCTACGATAACAGCCGGGCCTTCCTTGCGTAGATTTGCCGCCATTCGATTTAATTCGGCTACGTGCATAAATCTGTCGGGAAAGATTTTTTCAATGATGACACTATTGCCCTCGGCCAGTGACAGAAGGGCCATAAACTGGGCCTGTAAATCGGTGGGAAAGCCGGGGTATGGCTGGGTTGTGATATCCGCAGTTTTTATGGGATTCTTGCGAGTAACAACACAGCCATCGTCTTCAGCATCAATTGTTATGCCAACATTTCTGAACTTGTCGACGACGGCCATCATATCATCGAGCCGGCAGTTTTGCAGGCGCAGCTCGCCGGCCGTTATGGCGGCGGCGACCATAAAGGTACCCGCCTCAATTCGGTCTGGAATAACTTTGTGTTCAGCCGGCTGCAGTTCTCGCACTCCTTGGATAGTCAGTCGAGGTGAGCCGATACCCGTTATCTTCGCGCCCATCTTGTTAAGAAAATTCGCCAGGTCGGTTATTTCCGGCTCACAGGCAGCCGATTCGATAACGGTTTTGCCTTTTGCCAGTGTTGCAGCCATTAGGATATTTGCAGTACCGAGTACGGTCGAACCAAACGGTCCGCCCAGAAAAATTGCCTTGCCTTTCAAACCCTTTGGTGCCTCGGCGATGATGTAGCCGTTCTTGAGATGAATTTTTGCGCCAAGCTCTCGCAGGCCCCTTACGTGAATATCAATTGGTCGGTCACCGATTGCGCATCCGCCGGGCATAGACACTTCAGCTCTGCCGCAGCGGGCAAGCAGGGGGCCGAGTATGCAAATGCTGGCCCGCATCCTGCGCACAATTTCATACTCGCCGACCGGGTTGTCAATCACCGTCGAATCTATGCATAAAGTATCGTCCGGGCTTCTGCTAATCTTGCAGCCCAGTTGGCTCAGCAATTGCCCGCAAACGGTAATATCAGAAAGATGGGGCACGGATGAAAGAACTGATTTGCCCTTCGCTAAGATGGAGGCGGCCATTATCGGTAGAGTCGCGTTCTTTGAGCCGTTTATGCTGACGCTGCCGGAAAGCCGGACCGGTCCTTCGATGTGAAATATATCCATAATCTATTTTCCTTGAAAAGAGGTCCCCATTTTGCAATACTTCGCACAATAGGATTCCAGATTGAACTAATATATTACAAAACAGCTTTGTTTTCAAGATTGCGAAATATATATCAATGATTACTTCTGAGATTATCATGAAGTTTATTGTCCTGGCCGGCGTATTATTATTCGGCCTCTGGCTTCTGAAAACATCTCTCGGCAGAGAGGCTTTAACCGATTCGAGGCCTCGCCGGAATAATATGCCTCTGTATCTGTGCTTTATCCCGCCTTTCATTTTATTTGGGCCTATTCCAGTCATAGTGCTGATTACCGGCCGACTGTCGGCTGATTTACAGGACTGGCAAAGAGCGTTCCTTGGCAATCTTATCTATTGTATTGGTTCGGTAGTGGTGATAGCCGTAATACTTTTTATGGTAAGGGCCGGTTTCGCTCGGCGGTTGAAGGGGTTCGGCTTGAATATAAGGTCAATCCACAGGGATTTTTTCTTTGCCTTTGTAAATTTTCTAATGGTTTGGCCTCTTATGGCGGCAGCGATAATACTAACGACGTTTATTGGCGAACTTTTTTACGGCCCCCAATACCAAATGCCGCAACACGAGCAGCTCCAAATGATAACGCTTTACCCACAGTGGCAGGTTCAAATTTTGGTTTTTGTTGTTGCCGTAGTGATAGCCCCTGTACTTGAAGAGATGTTATTTCGGGGCCTTTTTCAAACGGTCATACGCTCTTTGTTGGAAACTCGGTCTTCAGGACTTGACGTTCGGCATCATGCCTGGGTAGCTATCTTTATAAGCTCGGGATTATTCTCAATGGTGCATGGCAATATCCCCCATTGGCCGGCTTTATTTCTGTTGGGCGTATGCCTGGGCTATGCGTATGAAAAGAGCGGCTCTTTGTTTCGGCCTGTCTTTATTCACGCACTTTTCAACGTGGTCACCATAATATTCGTACTGCTTGAGGTTTAAGGTGAGTTATTAAACTGGCGTTGCGATTTTTGTATCACGTATTTTGCAGGTTCAATTTTATATTGATGGTACTGAGTATTGGAACTTCCTGCATCAGAAGATGATTGAGTTTTTGAGTGTTTAGTTTGCCCTTCTGCGTTCGCTGGGCACCGGGCATTTCTGAGTTTCTATCATATTTGCTTGATAGTGAGGTCCAAGAATGTATAATTGTATCGGTTCTGTTGGTTTTAGATAGCAGAAAGTGGGAGAAAGTCCTGAATTTGTCATTCGAGTCTGTGAATTGTAGTTTGTTTTCGGGGTTTTTCAGAAAAGATATGAAAATTTCATTAAAAGCAAAGTTGGTCACAAGTTTTCTCACGGTGATATTGATATGCGGCCTGGTTGCTACCTTGGTAGCTATCCGGTTAATCGGTGCAGGTATATTGAGTCAAGCCCAGGACAACGTTAGAATCGACCTGAATTCTGCCAGGCATATATATCAGGATGAAATCCAGGAGGCTGAAACCCTGCTGCGTCTTTCTGCTCAACGATTTTTCATAACGGATGCTCTTGTTAATAAGAATATAGAGCCGCTCAAAATAGTGCTGGAGCAGATAAGAGAAAAGGAATCCCTGGATATATTGACGCTTACAGATGAGAACGGCAGCGTTATCGTTCGAACGAGCAATCCTTCTGTTATTGGTGACGATCAGGCACAGGACGAGTTTGTAAGCCGTGTTTTGTCTGGAAGAGAGATTGTTGCAGGTACGGCGATAGTGCCAAGAGAGGAACTCTTAAAAGAAGGTTCTGACCTGGCCAATCAATCTTATATAAAAATTATCCCCACTCCTAAAGCCAAGAAGAGCCTGGAAACTGAGCAGACTTCAGGAATGATGATAAAAGCCGCGGCTCCTGTTCTTGGCAAAGATGGCAGCGTACTTGGTATTTTATACGGCGGCAATTTGCTAAACCGAAATTACAAGATCGTTGATGAGGTCAAAGATACAGTATATCAGGGAGTCAAATATAAGGGCAAAGATATTGGCACAGCCACTATTTTTCAAGGGGACCTGCGTATCTCAACAAATGTTATGGGAGCCGGTGGAAGCCGTGCAATTGGTACACGTGTGTCTGAAGAAGTATACGACCGGGTGCTTGTCAAAGGACAACCGTGGACAGACAGGGCCTTCGTGGTGAATAACTGGTATATTTCCGCCTATGAACCCATAAAGAATATCAAGGGAGATATCATCGGTATTCTCTATGTTGGAATTCTTGAAGAAAAATTTACGGATATGAGAAACAGCGCCATACTGGACTTTCTTGCAATAACAGTGGCTGGAATGGTTATCGCTCTCATTATATCTTACTTCCTGGCCAGGAGTGTCCTAAATCCAATTGGGCAGTTGGTATATGCCTCCCATCAATGGGCAAAGGGCGACCTCGAATACAGGATTAATACTACCCGCGAGGATGAAATGGCGGAACTTGCGGAAATGTTCAACATTATGGCTTCATGCCTGGAAAATAGAGATGAACAGATAAAGGAACATACCCACCAGCAGATAATGAAGTCGGAAAGGCTGGCCACTCTGGGACAATTGGCTGCAGGTGTGGCACACGAAGTAAATAATCCACTCGGTGCTATCTTACTTTATTCCCACCTGTGCTTGGAGGAGATGGAAATAAGAGATCCCCAGCGTAGGAACCTGGAGAAAGTTGTGAGCGAGACAACGCGATGTAAAGATATTGTAAAGGGATTGCTGGACTTCGCACGCCAAACCGAGCCTAAAGTCGAGGAATCAGATACCAATGAAATCTTAAACCGTACATTATCTTTGGTGGAGAATCAGGCATTATTCCAAAATATTAAAATAAACAGACAGCTTTCTCGTTCTCTGCCAAAGGTAATGATGGATGGCAGTCAGATACAGCAGGTTTTCACTAATATCATTTTGAATGCGGCTGAGGCAATAGATGGTGAAGGTGAACTGGCTGTTGTTACGAGAGTAGAGCATGATGGTGAATTCATAGAAATTATATTCAAAGACACAGGCTGTGGCATACCTGATGAGGCTATAGAGAAGGTATTTGACCCGTTCTTCACCACAAAGGAAGTGGGACGTGGAACGGGGCTTGGCCTGGCTGTCAGCTACGGAATCATTGGAAGACATAAAGGCTCTATACATGTGAAAAGCAAACCTGGCAAAGGAACTACTTTTATTGTTAGATTACCTCTAAGGGCGGAGGCATAAATGTCCACTCACGCCAATATCCTGGTCATTGATGATGAGGAAAGCATTAGGGATGCCTGCGAACAGGCGCTCTCCGGGGATGGTATCAGAGTAGAAGCAGCTAAGAACGGTTCGGAAGGGCTGTCCATGCTGAAGGAAAAATACTTTGACATAATAATCCTTGACTTAAAGATGCCCGGCTTGAGTGGAATGGATGTGTTGAGGAAAATAAAAGAAAATAATCCTGAGACGATAGTCATTGTTATTACAGGGTACGCGACTATCGAGTCCGCAGTCGAAGCCATGAAATACGGAGCTTATGATTTTATTCCTAAACCTTTCACACCTGACAGCCTCAGAGCAATAGTCAAGCGCACATTAGACAGAAGGGAGCTTGCTTTTGAGAATGTGCTGCTGCGAAGTGAGCTAAAAGAAAGCTTGGGGCCCGAAGTAATTATTGGACAAAGCCAATCTATGAAGAAGGTCGAAGAATTGGTCCAAAAGGTAGGCCCGACCGATACTACTGTTCTTATTTCAGGGGAAAGCGGTACGGGTAAGGAGCTTGTCGCCAGGGCGATACACCGCCATAGCAGCAGAAGAGATAAACCTTTTGTAGCGGTAGATTGTGGAAGTTTAGTGGAGAATCTTTTCGAAAGCGAATTGTTTGGACACGTTAAAGGCTCTTTCACCGGTGCCGTGGCAACCAAGTATGGCCGGTTTGAGCTGGCAAATGGCGGAACACTTTTCTTCGATGAGATTGGAAATATCAGCATAGATATTCAGACCAAATTGCTTAGGGTATTGCAGGAAAGGGAAATCACGAAAGTCGGAGGTTCACAGATTATCAAAGTAGATGTGCGAATTGTTGCCGCCACTAATAGGGATTTGAACAAGGCCATAAAAACCGGAACATTTCGCGAAGACCTGTTCTATCGTTTGAGTGTTGTTCCCCTTACTCTTCCTCCTTTACGGGAAAGGAGAGATGATATCCCGTTGCTGGCGAATTTCTTTTTGCAGAAGTACAATAAAAAGCGAAAGAAGAATATAAAGGCTATTTCCAATCGAGCGATGAAGGCCTTGATTGAGTACGATTGGCCCGGGAACGTCAGAGAGTTGGAGAATTCTATTGAGAGAGCTATTGTGTTGGCCGAAGGTCAGGTAGTCAATCCCTCCGATTTGTTTTATTACGGTGTAGGGATTGAGTTACCTTCAAGGTCGGATGCTGCTGAATCTCAGCGTCTTGTTGATGTGGAAAAAGCGCATATCGCCAGGATTCTTAAAATGTTCAACGGACACAGGGGAAAGGCGGCGGAAAAGTTGGGGATAGACCGCAAAACTCTCCGCTTGAAGCTGAAGAAATATGGAATAGAGTAAAATTCGGTGGGGTAATCCTCTCCATCATTGGGGCAAAATGTCCTATCTTAAGAGCTATTCAGAAAGATGTTTTAAGAATACACAAAAAGTAGAGGGGCCCGATATATTCTTTGTGACAAGCCACTTAGCTAAATCCTAAGCGGCTTTTTTTATTATCTGGCACAAGGATTGCTCTACTATTTTGTGTAGAGAATTAAGTATTTGCTATAATTCTATTAAGCGCGAAAGATGTGGTGAAAATCGACTTGTTGCAGATGAACGCAGGCAAGGCTCGTTATAAGACAGAGAATATGGAACTTGTTACCAGGAAAATTCAATTTTCTACTAAAGGAAACAGTGAAGTTATTAATCTGACTGATTTGGTCAATGCGCATCTCGGAGATGCTAATTCAAAGTCGGGTTTAATACATTTATTCATTGGGGGAGCTACCGGTGGATTGACCACTATGGAATATGAACCGGGATTAGTAAATGACCTCCGGCAGGCCTTTCAACGCATAGCTCCCGAGGAAGCAGAATATTGCCATAATTTGACTCATGATGACAGGAATGGCCATTCCCATATCCGTGCCTCTCTTATAGGCCCTTCTTTAAGTATTCCATTTGAAAACGCTGAATTGCTGTTAGGTAAATGGCAGCATATCGTATTTATCGATTTTGATAATCGGCCCAGGGAAAGAGAAGTTATTGTGCAAATAATAGGCGAAAGATGAAACCAATATTACAAGTAGCTTTGGATTTTGTCGACTTGGATCGTGCACTCAAGTTGGCTGAAGAAGCGGCTGAAGGCGGAGCGGATTGGCTGGAGGCCGGCACGCCTTTAATCAAAAGCGTCGGACTTGATTGTGTGCGGGCAATAAGGAAAAAATTCCCTCATCATACTATTGTGGCTGATATGAAAACAATGGATGTGGGACGGATTGAAGTGGAATCTGCTGCCAAAGCAGGGGCAGACATAGTCGCCGTATTAGGCTTGGCCTCAGACTCTACTATCAGTGAGTGTATTCAGGCTGGTAGTCACTACGGCACGAAAATCCTGGTGGATCTTTTGGAAGTGCCTGAGTTCTTAAAAAGGGCCAAAGAAATTGAACAGATGGGCAGTGACTATTTAGGCCTGCATACTGCAATTGATGAGCAAATGAAAGGGAAAATATCTTTTGAAAAGGTTGGACAGCTTACTCGGCAGGTGAATATACCTGTTGCCGTAGCCGGTGGAATAAATTCGGAAAATGCCTGGATGGCCGTGGAAGCAGGGGCAAGTATACTTATCGTAGGTGGAGCGATAACCAAGTCTGAAAATGCCCGGAAGGCAGCTCGAAAAATAAAGAAAGCTATGGACCGGAAAATCAGCATAGAAACCAAACTCTTCAAAAGGGTGACTTATGAAAATATTAGAGAAATCTTGGAGAAGGTTTCAACGGCGAATATCTCTGATGCAATGCACCGCCAGGAAGCGTTACGACAAATTGTTCCTGTTACAACGGGAGCAAAAATGGTTGGCCGGGCGGTTACCGTGAGAACCTATCCGGGTGATTGGGCCAAGCCGGTGGAGGCAATCGACCAGGCCGCAGAAGGAGATGTAATTGTGATTGATGCCGGCGGGGCAGGTCCTGCCGTGTGGGGAGAATTAGCCAGCCATAGTGCAAAAGAAAAAAAATTGGCTGGGGTAGTGATAGATGGTGCGGTTAGGGATGTGGCAGATATTCGTCGAATGAAGTTCCCTGCCTTCGCAAAAATGGTTACACCTTCCGCCGGTGAGCCGAAAGGATTTGGAGAAATCGGTGTACCTGTGAATATTAGTGGAACAAAAATTTTCCCCGGGGATTGGGTAATTGGAGACGACGATGGAGTGATGATTTTGCCTGATAAAAAGGCAATAGAGTTTACCAACCGGGCTATGGATGTATTAGAGAGAGAAAATCGTATAAGAAAAGAAATTAAAGAAGGTTCAACATTAGGAACAGTAACTGAACTTTTGAAATGGGAAAAACACTAAATACAAGGAGAAAAAAATGGAACTACAACCAATCGACGAGAAAAATCAGGAAATAGAAAATATCTATTCGAGATCTTCGGAAAATGGTCCCGGCAGACGCGGGCAGGCCACTATCTTGGTCGTTGATGATGAGGAAACTATGCGGGATTCCTGCTGTCAGATACTGAGTAAAGACGGGTACTTGGTAGATGCAGCCGAGGATGGAGATAGAGGTTTGCAGAAGATAAGGGACATCAAGCCTGATTTGGTTCTTGTTGACCTCAAGATGCCGGGCATGAGTGGAATGGAGCTTTTGGAGAAGATTGGGGATGTCGACCCGAACATTGTTTCTGTAGTTATCACGGGTTATGCAACCAGGGAGTCGGCAATGGAGGCGAAAAGACGCAATGCCTTTGATTTCCTTCCAAAGCCGTTTACACCTAACCAATTAAGAGTTGTTATTAAAAAAGGGTTGGCACAATTGATCGATGAGAAGAGAATAGCAAAAGGATTGGTTATCGAGAAAGAAAGCACGGCACAGTTAATTGATGGCAGAGCGGTAGCAAAAAATTTGAAAGAAGAACTAAGGAAAGAAATCGTCGATTTGAAAGAGAAACACAACTATTCTCCTTCACTTTTGGCGGTTCAAGTAGGTGAAAATCCTGCTTCGGCGTCGTATTTGAAGAGTCAGAAGAGAGGTTGTGACGAAGTCGGAATCGATTATCAGGTTCAGCAGCTGCCCAAAGATATTACTGAAAAGGATTTGATTCAGTTTATTCAGGAAAAGAACCAGGATGACAAGATAACCGGGATTATCCTTCAGATGCCTTTGCCCGAACAAATCAATGCAGAAAAGGTTCAGGAGGCGATTACCCCTTCAAAAGATGTAGAGGGAGTGAATCCTCAGAATATGGGGCAGTTAATTTACGGCTGGCCCGGACTTGTTCCCTGTACCGCTTTGGCGGTAATGGAATTAATTAAAAGCACTGGTACTTCTATCAAGGGAAAACAGGTTACCCTTGTAGGCCATAGCTCACTTGTCGGAAAGCCGTTAACTCTTCTTCTGTTGTCTTCACCGTTCGATTCGGCTACTACGACTGTTTGTCATATTGCTACTCGAGATTTGGCTGCGAATACAAGAAGGGCCGAGATATTGATTGTAGCTGTAGGCAAACCCGGTTTAATCACAGGTGATATGGTTAAAGAAGGAGCTATTGTTATTGACGTGGGAATAAACCGCGTTGAAGGCAGGATTGTTGGCGATGTTGTCTTTGAAGAAGCGAAAGAAAAGGCCTCTATGATTACACCTGTACCGGGAGGGGTTGGGCCGGTAACCGCTGCCATGCTTTTGAAAAATACGGTGGAGGCATGCAAGATACAGTTGGGATTTGATCCCATGAGGAACGTCGAATGGACAATGGATTGAGACGATTAGAGGAGAAAATCCTGGATGAATACCTGTTTTTAGTTCAAAGAGTCCGGCCCGAATTAGACAGACACTTTTTCTATGATGTGATGCCGGCTTGGCAATATTTCAGAAAATACAGGTTGGAAGAATTAGCAAATAACAGATAAGGGTGTGTGCTATGAGAGATGGGTAGCTTGCAATAGTAGTAATGGCAGGTAGATTCTTCTTCGTACTACACCCTTACTGGGGACTTACCTTTTCAAAGGGCCGGCATAGCCGGCCTTTTTTTTAACATACTAATTCTGCGGAAATTATATAAGTGTTGGAAAAAATACCGTGGAATTTGGGTGAATTCTGGTGTTTTTCAATCCCGAAAAGCTTATAATGATAAGACTTTGAGTATCTTTGATGGAGGTACAAGGTGAAGAAAAAATCCAATCCTGTTAGCTTAAATCGCCGATATTTTAGAGAAGAAAGCGGCACCCATAGTCTGCGCCGTGAAATAAATGATTCCCTGGCCGCTCAGGGACAGATTTTTGAAAGGATAAAACAATGAAAGAAGTAAAAAAATTGACGATTTTGTTTTTGGTTTTGGGCCTGATGGTTAGTTTCACTCAGGTTGGCCAAGCGGAGCCGATGGGGACGGAGTTTACATATCAGGGCAGGCTTATCGATAACAATGTTGCCGCGGAAGGAGAATATGATTTTCAATTCAGGCTGTTCGATGGTGGTACTGGCGGAAATCAGGTTGGCGGCGATGTTAGCATAGTCGACGTGAATGTGATAGATGGTTATTTTACGGTTGAAATTGATTTTGGGAATGTATTTACAGGAGAACTTCGTTGGCTTGAGATAGCTGTTCGAGA
>CAYVIT010000055.1:0-7216 GCA_964451425.1 uncultured Pirellulales bacterium | reverse complement strand
CCTCTATTGGGAGCGACAAGCGCGGACTACGCTCCCGGGTATGTCTCTCTTTCCGGCTCAGTGCTTAAGTCTTTAGGATTTAATTACCTTGGAAGTTTTAACGATCTTGGAGACCGTAATAATATGCTTGTCCACAGCGGTAATGTTCGTTACCTTGGTATCAGGCAGGTTGCTGATTATGATACTGGCTGGTTTCCCTGCACATTAAATCAAACCTATTTTTTTAACCATGATATGGGTGTGTTTCCTCGCTTTGCTCTGGTTGAATTAGCCGAGAACAGTGATGGCAGCGGTTGGCGCATCCCCACCATGAGCTCATCCAATTACGGCGACTCAGGATGGCGACAGACAGCTATCATTAAGCTGGATTCGAGTAGTGTTATGATCCGTACGCAAGGCAATCTTGCCCGTTTTCGTACTAATGCTGCAGGGACTATCATTTCACCAACCAGTGCATTTTGCCGAGTTCGCCTTTTTGACTGGAAACCGGACTATGATAGCGGCTGGGTAGCTATCTCTACGACGGCCGGCGACAGGGACAAATGGTTTAAGCATGACTTGGGCAAAGTACCAGGCATTGTGATGCTTTACGTTGCTGAGAACAGCGATGAAACAGGCTGGGTTATCCCTGCTATGTCCACATACACAAGAAGCTATTCTTATGGCACTATTGTTTACGATGTTACAAATCGTTGGGCGGTTGTAAAGGGTGGATCAGCCAGCATTGCGCACTTTATAGACTATGCGGGGAGTAGCAATGTTCCCACATCCGGGTATATTCGTTTTATGGCTTGGAAGTAGAAGTTGAGATTTTTTCGAGGTGAAGAAAAATGAAAATCTTTAATCTGAACGGACATGTTATAACAGGTACTTGCATCCTGCTGGCGATATATCTACTTACGGCTGCCCCCACGTTAGCTGATTACAGCATTACATGGTATACGATTGACGGCGGCGGCGGACAAAGCATCGGCGGGTCTTATGTACTGACAGGCACTATAGGTCAGCCGGATGCGGCCTACTCAGCCGGTGGTGGCTATGAGCTGCTGGGCGGCTTCTGGCCGGGCGGTCCTCTATGCTTTGTAGATTTCGAAAGCTTTGCCAGATTAGCCGAATACTGGGGGGATGAGTCTTGCGACGAAGGCAATAACTTTTGTGATGGGGCCGACTTCGAGCCCGACGGCGATGTTGACTTGGTCGACTTAGGATTGTTTGTTGATGAATGGCTCTGCTACTGCCCAGCGGGCTGGCCGTTAGAGTGAGAAGCATTGAAGTCGGCCTGTTGGTTTAGGTCTTATGTCAGGCCGAGATTTTGTTCCTGCCTGGTTTAGATGCGATGAGAACGGGCAGGAAATGCCGAAAATTTCATCTTAAATCCACAGTATGTAGTCTATCCGGCGTATTGACAAATCACTCCTTGCTCCATTTTCCCTTGCGTTTTAGCCGCAAGGCCTCATAATTACAATAGTAATATATAGCTTGGCGTACTAATTAAAACTGGAGGTGCCTGATATATACGGTTCGTTGCACCTTGATATGTATAATCTTAAATTTCCTTAATGGTTCCTTGTAATTTGAGTGAATAGGAGCGAATGATGCGTGGATACGGGTTAATTTCTTTGTGTTGTATTGTTTTGTTTGCTCAGGTAACGTATGCGGATGAGCTTGTATTTACAAATGGAGACCATCTTACCGGTAAAATCGACCATGCAATGGATGGCAAACTGGTTTTCACGTCAGATTTAGCAGGCAAGGTAACTGTAGAGGTATCCAAAATTCAGACGTTCAGTACGGATGAGGCAATTAATATTCATCTTAAAGACGGTAGTGTTCTTGTTCAAAAAGTGGTGAGCTCAACAGCCGGTCGGTTTGCTGTCGAAGGTACTGATACTGTAAAGGCCCAGGATTTTGACATTTCTGCTATCTCTTCGATAAATCCACCGCCCAAGCCAAAGCCTAAGTGGACGGGGAATGTCTCGGCGGCTGTAACTTCTACACACGGCAATACGAAGACCGAGGCCGTCAGTGCCAGCGCTAACCTAAGCAAGAGGACCGAAAAAGACAGAACAAAGTTGAGTGCAGATTATGCCAGAGGTGAGCAGGAAGACCCGGACACCGGTGATAAGAAAAAGACAGAAGATTGGTGGCGCACGAAGGCTAAATATGATTACTTTTTCACAAAGAAGTTTTACGGGTATCTTGACGGCCGATATGAAACAGACAAGATAGCCGAGCTTGACCGAAGAGTGATAGTCGGTGGCGGCGGCGGGTATCAGTGGATTGAGTCGGAGAATATGAATTTCTCCACCGAAGCTGGTTTGGCCTCTCTGTACGAAAAGTATGAGAACCAGACGGACAGCACAACCGAGTTATCTGCTCAGCTTGGTTACAATTTCGATAAGACGCTGACCAAGGGTCTCAAGTTCATTCATGACCTTACGTGCTATCCGAGCACAGAGAAGTTTTCTGATTATTATCTCACATCGACGGGTGAAATTCGCGCTAATTTTACCGAAAAGATGTTTCTTAATTTCAAGGTCATTCTAAATTATGATACAACTCCGGCTACCGGTTCCGGCACGACCGACACCAAGTATATGCTCGGTCTGGGTTACAGTTTTTAGTCGTGTCTGTATTTGTGTTGTTGAATTTTGTTGATGTGGAAAAGCTGAAAGGCCAAATATAATTTTGGAAAGGGCAGTCCAATGAAAAAGTCACTTAAAATCATTTATGAAGTAGCGGCGGTAATTGCTGTTCTGCTTATTGTCGTAGTGATAGCAATTAATCTGTTCGCCGATAGCGCTGTGAAGATGGCCATCGAGTCGGCAGGGACGAAAGCCCTGCAAGTTGGCGTGGCCGTCGATAGTGTAAACCTCTCGATTCTGGGCGGCAAAATCGGCTTTCAAAATCTTGTGATTGATAATCCGCCTGGTTACGAACACAAACAGCTGCTTGAACTAAATGAAGCAAAAATCGCGGTGGAAATAGGTTCCTTATTGACGGATATTATTAATATAAAGGACATACGATTAGATGGCGTCAATATGGTTCTGGAGCAGAAAGGTATCACCAGTAATAATCTGCAGGATATAATGAAGTCGCTTCCAGCCAAGGACAAGGAACCATCTGAGCCGGGCGGGAAAAAGCTGCATATTGATAGCCTTGAAATCACTAATACCAGGGTCAATGTAAAATTGCTGCCTATCCCCGGCAAAGCCGATACCCTCACGTTGAAACTGGCCCCAATCAAAATGACTGATTTGGGTGGTGAAAATGATATCGATACGGTTGCCCTGACCCGCAAAGTTTTGTTGGCCATCGCAGGAGGAATTGCCGAGCAGGGAGTCGGTGTTCTGCCAAAAGAAATGCTCGGTTCTCTGGCATCGCTGCTCGATAAACTTGGAGCTTTGCCGGCTGCTTTCCTGGACAAAGGCGGCAAGCTTCTCGAAGCAGGAACAGACCTTGGTAAGACAACAGTGGAGGCAGGCAAGGACATCGGTGGAGATATCAAAAAAGGAGCCGATGATGTTCGTAAGGGGATTACAGATGGCTTAAAGGGTCTGCTAAAGAAAGATGAGGAATAAAGACCTCTTTTATAAATTACAAAAGGAGTTTTGCGATGCGTAAATTCGGCTGTATTTTGGTAATTGTATGGTTACTGTTATCTGGAGAAGCTTTCTGCCAGAAGGTTCCGACAGGTAATCCGGAGGATTTCAAGGTAAAGACGTGCCTGCATTCTGTCAGCTATGCAGGTTTTTGGCGGGGCCAGGCCATGTTGAGCGTCGATGAGTTTCTGGTAAAAGCGAAGAAGCTCGGATTTGATGGTGTGATGCTGATGGCCAAACGGCCTCATGTGTCGCCTCTGGATTACGATGTCGCTGCGCGAAAGGCGCTGCGCCGCAGGATTGAAGGTCTTGGTCTTGAGCTGGTGTGTCTTGCCGGCTATACGGATTTTACAGCCGGTGTTGATAAACCCGGTGTCCCCAATGTGGAGATTCAGGCCTGCTATGTCGGCGAGTTGGCTAAGTTGGCCCGCGATTTGGGAACGAACATGGTGCGCATATTTACAGGCTACGAGCGCCCTGCAGTGCCTTTTGACAAGCAGTATGCTATGGTGGTTGAAGGATTGAAACTTGCCGGCGAGAAGGCGGCAAAGTATGGCGTTACGCTTGCCGTGCAGAATCACCACGACATTGGAGTTGGCCACGATACGATGTACTGGCTTCTCAAGGAAGTTAATTTACCGAATGTTAAGGCCGCTTTTGATGCGTGGGCACCGGCCTTACAGGGCCTCAAAGCCCAGGATTTGAGAGATGCCGTTTTGAAGATGAAGCCTTTTATAGTTCACACAACTGCTGCCGATTATGTACGCCTGCCTCGATATCACTATGAGCATAATCTGACTAATTTTCTGCAGCGTGATACTTTGATTCGTGCAGTCCCGATGGGAGAGGGCTTCATTGATTATGAAACGTTTTTCAAAACGCTTAAGGAAATCGGGTATCAGGGATATATTGCCTACGAAATGTGTGAGGTGTTGGAAGGCGGAGGAAATATCGAAAATCTGGATAAAACGGCAAAGAAGTTCCTCGAATATATGAAGAAGTTCTAAAGTGAAAATGGGATTGATATCTCTCAGGGCCGATTAGTGAAACTTTCTTCACCTCATTGTTTATTTGTGTGTAGCCCATAGAACATTACGCTGATATAATATCAATAGTCCAAAGCAGACGAAGAAAGGGCGTGTCAGGATGATTGTCGAAAAACTTGTAGAAAAACTACCAGTTCGTTCAAGGCTTACGAAGATTATTGCGGGTTGTATTCTGACAGCCTTTATGATTTCTATAGGGATGATAGGTATATTGAGACTGTTAAATTTCTCGGTGAATCCCGCTATTGTGGCGGTCCTCGCTACTATTGGAGCAGCTGCATACGCTGCAGGCATGCGAAAATGACAGCAGGCGAGAGTTGATTTTCTGTTGGCTTTTGCTTGTGAGCGATAAGGAAAGGTTTTTAAAAGAAGTTAGCACAGTTATGCAGGGGGTAAGAATGGTTGTACAATTTAATGCTTTTGAGATTTTTGAAATAGCTGAAAAAATCGAGCGCAACGGTTCCAAATTTTACCGTAGGGCAGCAGAATTATTTGATGATTCCCGCACTCACAATATGTTTCTTCGATTAGCCGAATGGGAAACAACACACGAGCAGATTTTCGCGGACATGCGAAACGAGCTTTCCGCACAGGGGCCGGAGTTCAGGACTTTCGAACTTGAGAACAACGTGGTCTTTGATGCGCAGTCTATGGCCGGCCTTGCTGTGTTCGGCAATCGAATGGAGCCGTCTGAGGAGCTGACCGGCAAAGAGAGTATAACAGATATTCTCAAAAGTGCTGTCGAGAAGGAAAAGGATTCCATCGTCTTTTATACCGGCTTGAGGGCTTTTATTCCTATTACAGCCGGCCAGGACAAGATTGGTGATATTATAAGAGAGGAGATGCACCACATTCGCATACTTAACCAATCACTGGAATGGCGGTAGTTATTAGATTTAGAAGTTTTTCTCACCCTTTCCAGGGGCGCATTCTTTTTATTTTTTCCGATAATATTTTTTTTGCAATAATTACATCTTCTCTGACCTGGAAATCAAACATTCCGGCACAGATAAAATCGGCACCATTTTCGTAGGCATATTTGAAGCCTTCCTGGGGATGGATGGCTCCTGCAGCCAAAACCTTATAAGCGATCCACGGCTTTTTGACGTTTTTCATAAATTCGATGGTTTGTTCCGGGGTCCGGGACCAGATGTTATCGTGCTCCGGCTGCCTTTTCGCAGACCAGTAGTTTTGACTGTGTAACGTCTTCATATAGAAGTCGGGATTTATCCCGGCTTTTTCACATGCAATGGGTACTTCCACACTGTGACCTGCAACGCCGGCGATTACTCTGTTTTGTTTAATGAAATCAACAGCTTTTCCGAGAAGGTCAATCCTGCCGTCCTCGACGAAGCTGTCCGCGACGCCGCCGTGCACATAAGCTCCGATTGCACCGTTGTCGATAGCTTTTTTTGCTTCGGAAGTCAGGTCATTTTCTTTTATTTTGATTTGTGCAATCCACTGTATATGGCCGCCTCTTTCGTTCCAGTATTTCTTGAGCAATCCGATGCAGTGGTTATCAAGTCTCAATATGGCGGTGTTTATTCCGGTTTCTTCACATATCTCGAGAGTTTCCATTACTTTTTCATCGGTGAAATAATTCCTTAATAATGAGGACACATAGACTAGGTCTCTGCTGTGGGCAAAAGTGCTGATTAGGTTACCGCCTGCGAATAGCCTGCTAATCTTGATATTGCCAATCTTTCCCATTGGCATGTTTTTCGCAGAACTCTCTTGTGGCCGAGCAGTGGTTTTTTTTGACTGGTTTGCCAATAGTGCTTTCTCTTCAAGGCTTAAACCTAATGCGGCTGTTGTTGATGTGATAATGGATTTCTTTAGGAAGCTGCGGCGGTTTAGTTTTTCTGTCATAGTATACCTCATCTTTTAATTGTACCTGTCTGCCGGCTTGAGGACGAATATCATTATATACAGGTTTTTCCCCTTGTCCAGTCTGTGAAAGAATGACAGAACTTATATCGTGGTCGGTATGATGGTCAGTCAAGTTTACTTTTTTGCTTTACCGCGGGCCTGGATTGTACGCTCCATTACGCCATAGTAGTTGCCGCCGAGGTAATGTAATGTGTGGAATTTTTCCGGAATCCATTTGCCGTCAAACAGCTCTGTTTCAGCTACGGCCCGTAGAACCTTGCAGACCAGCAAATCGTGCGTTTGCATCTTAAATATCTCCACGACTCTGCATTCCAGATGGGCGGCGCATTGTTCTATCAATGGAGGGGCGACTACCTTGGCGGCAACCGCTGTCAAGCCGCTTTCTTTGAATTTGTCAATATGTTTGCCTGTGACGGTACCGACGAAGTGTGTTTGTTCGAGCAGTTCTCCGCCCGGAACGTTGATAACCAGCTCGTGATTTAGCTTTATCAAATCGTATGAATGCCTGATATGGCTTATGGCCAACAATATTAGGCAGGGGTCGGCACTGTTGACGGGTGTCTGCCAGCTAAAGGTCATCACGTTCGGGTTTGCCATTGTGCCGGTTGTCACAAGGACGACGCAGCCCGGCTCAACCAGCCATTTCGCTTTATTTAGTTCAACTTCACTTTTCAT
>CAYVIT010000054.1:0-20296 GCA_964451425.1 uncultured Pirellulales bacterium | reverse complement strand
CAGGCAGGACAGGTTTGGGGTCTAAACATAAAGACACCCCCCCCCCACCGCCGGGGTGGGGGCTATATACAATGGCGGAGGTTTAATTCTTTCGATGGCCAGATTCTTCGCTGCGCTCAGAATGACAGGCGGGGCGGGAATTGGAGGATTTGAGCAGGAGAACAGTTGAGCAGTAGAGCGGAGAAGCATAGCTGTTTTTTTTCTCTTGAAAAGTTATATCCCCGGTGCTATAGTTATTTGCGTATATTGTAATTGATTTTTCTTTTATTTTATCATTTGGAGGATATTGACATGTGTGAACAATGCACGCGACGAGAGTTTTTGGGGGCAGGAGTGGCTGGTGGGATGATTCTCGCCGGCGCAACATGGAAGCACGCGTGGGCTTCGGAATTACCGCCTAACCAAATCCGTGAGAAGTCGCGGATATGCGTCATCATCACCGGCCCTCCCGCACCGAAGGACCGCGATTGGGGAGCGGACGCCGGGCAAATAGAGGCGATGAAAAGCCGTCTGGCCAAGGCGGAAAAGGAGCTGGGAAACGTCGAACTAATAATGGGGCATTCTAACAGTGCCGAGGAAACGGCGGCCCTTTTAGAGAAGGCGGGGCCGGGAGCTCCGGTCCTTACTATCAACGTGCGAAACTTTGCCTTAACAAGGGTGGTGAAGCCGATTCTTGACGGGTCGCATCCCATGGCGTTATTCTCACTGCCGGCCAGCGGTCATGATTGGATGTATGCTCCCCGTTGGCATAGTAGGGGACATCGCGTCACCCTTCTGGCCAGCAGGGACTACGACGAGCTCGAACGAGCCCTTCGTCTGCTGAGGGTGATTCCCATGATGAAGCAGACTCGGATTCTCCTGTTCCCTCCTGCTCGAGGTACGGCGGCTGCGCAGTCTCCTGATGAAATCAAGAAGCGTTTGGGGGCCGATGTCGTGGCCATAGAAGAGAAGACGTTCGACGAGACGATTTCCGCCGCGGATGACAAGGCCGTTCGAGCCGAGATAGAGAGCTGGACAAAGAACGCGAAGGAAATCATTGAACCGAACAAAGAGGACATCAGGAAAGCCGCCCGCATCAGTGTGGCGCTGCAACGCTTAATGGAGCAGGAACAAGCCCAGGGGCTGGCCGTGGGCACCTGTATGGGATGGCTGTCAAAAGGATTTCCCTGCCTGGGATTTGCCCGTCTTCGCGACAACGGTATTCCCGCGGCGTGCGAGGGTGACATGGACTCGTTGTTGACCATGCTCCTGTTTCAATATATGATCGATCGTCCCGGATTCCAGGGCAACGCTACATTCGATACCTCTCGCAACGCTTTGTGGACCGCCCACTGCACGGCACCGCTGAAGATGGATGGTCGCAATGGCAAGGAAGCGCCATACCTGCTGCGCGGGCATTCCGAGGTCGGCGGCAGCGGCTGTGTGCCTGAAGTCCAATACCGCCTTGGCGAGACCATCACCCGTACCAAGCTAATCAATTTAGATACGATACTGGCCTCGACGGGCAAGATCATCGAAGTTCCTGAGAAGGCGGTCCACGGTTGTCGCACCCAGATAGTCACCGAAGTTAGTAATGCGGCGAAGATGGCTGCCAACTGGAGCAGTGTCCTTGAGACCGAGGACGCCATGACGCTGCTGCACCGTGTGGTGTTCTACGGCGACCACATGGAAAACGTGCACCACCTCGCACGATTGATGAACATGAAAGTCGTCGAGGAAGGCTGAACGAACACCTGAATTGCGAATACTTGGAGCGTGTCCGAGCATTCATTCTCAAAAAACGTAAGTCTTTATTATTAAAGAAAGGACTTAATGGTTTTTGGCTCAAAATACTTAAGTCTTTAATTTACAAGCACATAAAAATTTCCAGCGTTATTACTCAGACAGGCTCAGGTCAGGCAGGACAGGTTTGGGGTCTAAACATAAAGACACCCCCCCCCCACCGCCGGGGTGGGGGCTATATACAATGGCGGAGGTTTAATTCTTTCGAAGGCCAGATTCTTCGCTGCGCTCAGAATGACAGCAGGTTAGATTGCCGCTTGACGGATTCTGCGAGATTGGTTAGACTGCCGAGTTGTGAGTAAGGCTGGGAAAAAACCGATAATAGGCATTTTGGGCGGTATCTGCTCCGGCAAAAGCACAGTCGCGGCGGAGTTTGCCAAGCTGGGCTGCAAGGTTATTGATGCCGACAAAATTGTCCACAAATTGCTTGACAAAAAGGATATTAAGGATAAAATTGTTAGACTTTTTGGCGGGGCTGTTTTAGACTCCGCAGGAAAAATTGATAGTAAGAAATTGGCCGGCATTGTTTTTGCCGACACAGAAAAACTCTCGTCGCTTAATAAAATAATTCATCCGCTGGTTCTCGCACAAGCCGAGCGACTAATAGAGAAGTATAATCGCCAGAAACAAGTCAAGGCGATCGTGCTGGATATGCCGTTGTTGGCGGAGGTCGGCTGGGACAAACGATGTGATAAACTCATTTTTGTCGATTGTGAGCGGCAGTTAAGGTTAAATAGGGCAAAAAAAAAGGAATTTTTTGACGAAAATCAGCTTAAAATTAGAGAAAATTCTCAGATTTCTCTGGACAAGAAGGTTGCCATCGCCGATAATTCCATAGATAACAATTCTTGCTTCTCGGCATTAGCCAGGCAAGTCTCTGATATTTTCTCTTGTATAATGGACAAGTGGGGCTTATCATAAAGTAATTGTATTAGTACTGCTTGTTCTTGATATAAATCTTATTTCAACTATTCAAATATCAAATCCTGCTGAATTCCAATAGGATAGATTCGCTGTGGAATCACAGAGCTTTATGAATAAACAAAAGGAGTAGTTATGGCTAAAGACGCTACAAAACATAGAAAAACTACAAAAAAGAAACGTAAAACCGCTAAGAAAAAGTCTGTCGCAGAAAAACAAAGCCCTCCTGAAGAGACAGAGCAGACAGAGCAGCCGCAGGATACTCCTGAACAGACCGAGCAGGTGCAGCAGCAGACGGAATCGGCCACGGCAACGGCTGAGGCGGAGACCCGTGTCGATGCCAGGGATGAAGCACTGCGTGCAAAGCAAGCCGAAGAAGAATCCACACATGCTAAATATGAGAGGGTTAAAAAAGGCAACCTGTATTTGACGGATTTACAGAAGCTGACCGTCGCCGAGCTTCATAACCTTGCCAAGAAAGAAGGCATCATAGAATATAGTGCATTAAAAAAGCAGGATTTGATTTTCAGGATTCTCAAGGAACGAATTCGACAAAACGGCCTGATGTACGGCGAAGGTGTATTGGAAGTGCTGCCTGACGGTTATGGATTTCTGCGAAATCCGAGTTATAATTATCTTTCGTCGTCGGACGATATCTATGTCTCGCCATCTCAAATCAGACGTTTTGGCCTGCGAACGGGAAACATTGTATCGGGTCAAATCAGGCCTCCGAAAGAGTCGGAGAAGTATTTTGCTCTTCTGCGAGTTGAGGCGATTAACTATGAGCCTCCCGATAACCTTGCCGAAAAGGTCGTGTTCAGCGATTTGACGCCGCTGCATCCGGAGGAACGTTTTATACTCGAGACCACATCGGAAGAGCTGAATATGCGAATATTTGATTTGGTAACTCCGGTGGGGAAAGGTCAGCGTGGTCTGATTGTCGCTTCACCACGTACCGGCAAGACGATACTATTGCAAAAAATGGCAAACGCCATCAGTACAAATCATCCCGAAGTAAAACTGATAGTGCTGCTGATTGACGAACGGCCGGAGGAAGTTACGGAAATGCAACGAAAAACCGCTGAGGATGTTGAAGTTATCAGTTCCACTTTCGATGAACCAGCTGCACGGCACTGCCAGGTCGCTGAAGTCGTTATCGAAAAGGCAAAGCGAATGGTGGAGTACGGTGAAGATGTAGTGATTCTGCTGGACTCGATAACCCGCCTTGCTCGTGCATACAATACTGAGGTGCCGCACTCGGGTAGAATCCTGACCGGTGGTGTTGACGCCAGTGCAATGCAGATGCCCAAGAGATTTTTCGGGGCAGCAAGAAATATGGAAGAAGGCGGCTCGCTGAGTATTTTCGCAACTGCATTAATTGAAACCGGCTCAAAAATGGACGAGGTAATTTTCGAAGAGTTTAAGGCGACCGGAAATATGGAATTGCACCTCGACAAGAAGCTCGTTGACAGACGGACCTGGCCGGCTATCGACATCAGCCGAAGCGGAACCAGAAGGGAAGAATTGCTGCTCGACCCGAAGGAGCTTAAGCTTGTATATCGCCTGCGAAGGGTGCTTAGCGAATTGAACCAGATTGAAGCAGTCGAGCTGCTCAAAAACAGGCTCTCCAAGTGTCGTACCAACGCCGAGTTCCTGATGACGATGAACCTCGATTAGGCATTATCGGATATCAAACACCAAACATCATATGCCGGCCGAGAATCTGTAAACTATATGGTTTGCTTTACAAGGCTGCCCGTCTTTGCTAAAATAATATTCCGGCGGTCGTCTGCTGTCGGAATTTTTTATATGCAGATGTTTAAAATCGGGTAAGTTATGAGTGAACAACTTTCGAAAGCGTATGAGCCTAAGACGACAGAGAAGCAGGCAAACGAAATTTGGTTTTCACGCCCGTATTTTCACGCTGAAGGTCAACCTGATGATGGCAAACCTGCCCAAAGACCTTATACAATCGTAATCCCGCCGCCCAATGTTACAGCCCCCCTGCATCTTGGACACGCATTGAATAATACGCTGCAGGATGTATTGATTCGGTTCCGTCGGATGCAAAATTACAACACCTTATGGATGCCGGGGACCGACCACGCCGGTATCGCCACTCAGACGGTGGTTGAGAAGCGTATTCTCTCGGAGGAGGGTAAGCGACGAACGGATTTTGCACGCGAGGAGTTTATCGCCCGTGTGCAGGCCTGGAAGGACGAATACGAAGCGCGGATTATCGAACAGCTTAAAGCGATGGGCTGTTCGTGTGATTGGCCGCGAACCCGGTTCACGATGGATGAGGTGTGTGCCAAAGCCGTACGTGCTGCCTTTTTTAAGCTCTTTAAAGACGGACTGATTTATCGAGGTAAAAGGCTGGTCAACTGGGACCCCGCTACACAGACCGTACTGGCAGACGACGAGGTCGAGCACGAAACCATCCAGGGCCACTTCTGGTACTTGAAATACCCGCTCGTCGAACCGGTTGGGATAAAAGGAAAACGAGTTGAATACGTTACAGTAGCCACCACCAGACCTGAGACGATGCTTGGTGACACAGCCGTCGCAATGAATCCCACTGACCCGAGGGCCGGTAATTTGCTTGGTAAAAAGGTTCGGCTTCCAATCGTTGGCCGTATCATTCCCATCATTGCGGATGAGCATGTTGTTCTACCGAATCCTGAAAGTGATGATGAAAAAGCTAAATACTCGACCGGATTTTTGAAGGTAACTCCCGCCCATGACCCCGACGACTGGGAAATTGGCCAGCGACACGGCCTGGAAATTGTAAACGTGATGGCGCCGGACGGGTCCATCAGCGACAAGTATGGCTGGGGAGATGCTGACTCACCGGAAGCACAATCTTTACTTGGAATGGACCGTTTTGAGGCACGGGAAGCAATTGTCGAATGGTTCCGTCAGGAAAACCTTCTTGAGGACGTTCGAGAATATGTCCACGAGGTCGGGCACAGCTACCGCAGTCATGTTCCTATCGAGCCGTATCTTTCCGACCAATGGTATATCGCTGTTAAAAAGCCCATCGAATACTTAGGAGATAAA
The DNA here is from genome assembly GCA_964451425.1 of uncultured Pirellulales bacterium. GTDB lineage: Bacteria > Planctomycetota > Phycisphaerae > Sedimentisphaerales > Anaerobacaceae > CS2-K091. The sequence goes on along the minus strand of CAYVIT010000054.1, from coordinate 14,533 downwards.
TTCGGCCAAGGTCTCATAGATGGAACCGATGTGCCGGTGAACTCTCTGGCAGGCCTGGCCTTGAAGCCATTACTTGATGGCCGACTGCGCTTCATTCCCGAACGTTACGCCAGGACCTATCAAGCCTGGCTCGAAAACCTTCGCGACTGGCCAATCAGCAGGCAACTTTGGTGGGGACATAGGATACCTATCTGGTCAAAGCTTGGAGGAGGCGGACAATTAGAATATGAGCTTTCAAAATTCCCAGACAAAGTACGCTCTGAGCTTACTGATTCCGAAGATGGTGCTATAACATATATTTGTGTCGCACCTGATAATGAAGATATAGAAAAGCAACTGGCAGACAACGGCTTCAAGCGAGACGAGGATGTTTTGGATACGTGGTTTAGTTCGGCGTTGTGGCCGTTTAGTACTATGGGCTGGCCGGATGATACGCCGGAGCTAAAGACATTCTATCCCGGTGATGTGCTTTGTACGGCCCGCGAAATCATAACGTTGTGGGTGTCTCGGATGGTGATGATGGGCCAGTATTGTGTCGGCGATATTCCGTTCAGCGAGGTTTTTATTCACGCGATGATACAGGACGGCGAAGGCCGCAAGATGTCCAAGAGTCTGGGCAATGGAATCGACCCGCTGGTAGCCATTAACAGCCACGGAGCCGACGCTATGCGTTTTACTTTAGCCAGTATGACCACGGACACGCAGGACATTCGGATGCCGGTTAAGAAAATGAAACTGCCCGACGGCCGGGAAGAAAATACCTCTCCCAAGTTTGATATCGGGCGGAACTTCTGTAATAAGCTCTGGAACGCTTCGCGTTTTGCTTTGATGAATCTTGAAGGCATCAACCCCGATAAATTTGACAAAGACAGGGTGACAATCACCGATAGATGGATTCTTTCTCGTTTGGCCAATACCATTGCCGAGGCAACAAAATCTTTGGAGGCGTTCAAATACAGCGAGCCGTTGGCGCAGCTATACAGATTTTTCTGGAACGACTTTTGCGACTGGTATTTAGAGTGGATTAAGCCGAGAATGCAGGACGAGCAGCAAAAGCCGATTGCTCAAAATGTACTTGCTTTTGTGCTTGACCAGATACTGCGTTTACTGCATCCGTTTATACCGTTTATAACGGAAGGAATATTCCAGAAGCTGAACGAAATCGCACCAGTGAGAAAGCTCCGGGATTTGGCTGAAGCTGGAGAGGCAAAAGCACTGGTTATCGCCCAGTGGCCGAAGAGACTGGATTCTTTAGTGGACGAGGATGCGGAAAAACAGATTGCAACCATACAGGCGGTAATTCGAGTTGTGCGGGATGTTAGAAGTAATAGAAACATACCGCCGAAAAAAAAGGTCGTTGTGTCTGCAAAATCTCAGCAGGATACCGTTGAAATTCTGAACCGAAATGCGCAGCTCATTCAAAACCTGGCCGGCGTTAAGGAATTCAAGGCTGGAACTGAGATTGTAAAACCTCCAAACGCAGCAGTGGTAGTCGCGGATGCGACGGAAGTTTACGTACACGATGCTATTGATACTAAAGCCGAGAAACGCCGTTTAGAAAAGCAAAGGCAGGAGATAGAAAAAGCCAAAAAAGCGGTCGAGGCCAAGCTGGCTAACAAGGATTTTGTTAACAAAGCCAAACCGGAAGTAGTCACTCAGGCTGGAGAAAGGCTGGCTGAGCTTACAGGACAGTTAGAGGTTGTTGAGAAACATCTTTCGGAGCTGGAAGGTTAATTTAGCAAAGGCGGTGTCATAATGGATATCGAGATGGAATTGTCGCGTATTATTATTAACGAGACTTCCGACCAGCAGATAATTGTCTTGAAAGAGCGCCACGGGCACCGCAGTTTCCCTATTGTTATTGGGATAGTTGAGATATTTGCAATCGACCGCAGGCTGAAGGGCATCAAGCCTCCACGGCCTATGACACACGATTTGTTGGAAGGCATAATCGAGGGCCTCGGCGCTAAAGTCGAAAAGATTGTTGTTAACGACCTGCGCAATCATACTTTTTATGCAAAGATATATCTGAGCATGAACGGGCGGACTGTCGAAGTCGACTCGCGTCCTTCCGATGCGATTGCACTGGGGACGGCATCAAATACCCCTATTTATGTTGCTGAGCACGTTCTGGATGAGGCTTGTCAATGAAAAAGCACGAGATAATCATCAGCCCGACGCCGATGCAGAGCAGGCTGTCTGCGACGTTAAATGCGGGCCAGTGCTTACCGGGCCAGTAAACAACATCGATAAAATCGCGAACCATCCCATCATTAAATATTCTGTCATAAAGATTTCCGCAAACACCGGCAGCGAAAAGTCCGAGAGCAATGTGAACAAGTTTTAGACCAGTTCCACTGAAAAGGAAAATCGAAAAAATTATTATCAATGCGATAATCGAAACTGCAGCCAACAAATAAGGCTTCCCGGAAAATAGTCCAAAAGCGGCACCGTCATTCGATGCCCTTACAAATTCCAAAAAACCATTTATGACTGAAAACCTGTTATTTGGCTGATGCTCCAACCAGTCAAATACGGCCCTTTTGCTCCATAAATCAAACGCTACGCCAAATACAATCAAAAGCCAGAAAGTAAGCTGAGCTTTCAAAGGCGGAAGTACAATGCCTTGCAAAAACGAAGTGCGACGAAATCCTTTTTCGGTATTGGACAAAAATGCCCGACCTGAACTCGGCCGGGCACTTTCTTCTTTCTTGAAATCTGTCATAGCAGGTATTGAGCCGATACTTTATTCTATTTCGAATACGTTTCTATGAATTTAAGTAATCTCTCACGATGGGGCTGGTCGGGTTTAAGCTCCAAAGACCGACGCCAGTGCCGGACTGCCTTGGCCCTTAGATCCGCTTTAAGCTGCTCGTCTTCGGTATTCTTATCGATTACCTTCATCATATAAGCAACTCCAAGCCCCCTGTGCGCTTCCCAATCGCTGTCGTTTATCTCAATCGAGCTGGTATAACTTTCCATTGCCTTGTCCAGCTCATCAAGGCGCAGGTAACAGTATCCGAGATATTGGTGGGCCGTACCGTTATTGGGTTGGATTTGTGTTGCTGATATTAACAGCTCTTTTGCGGGCTCATTGCGATTGGTGTTTAGATAGACGACCGCCAAAGAAATCATAATCTCGGTGTTGTTGCTGTCAATTTCCAGCGCACGCTTATAGGAGCGAACGGCCTGGATATAATCTTTCCGTGATTCGTAAATATCGCCGAGCATCTTTTGGATTTCGCTTACATTCGAGTCAATTTGCTCGGCCCGGGTTGCTGCTGCGAGGGCATTGTTGTAGTCGTTAATTTCATAGTAGCATTTGGCGGCATTGATATGCGCATCCAGATGATTGGGATTGAGCTCACAGGCCCTGGTGTATGCCTTGACTGCAAGTGCGATTTTCTTCATAATCTGGTAGACTCGGCCAAGATTGAAATAGTCTTTGAATGACAGCGGATTTAACTGGGTTGCCTTTTCGTAGGACGCGGCGCTTTTTTCATAATTCTTTTGTTCCTGATAGATATCGCCGAGCAGAGAATATGCCGATGGAAGCCGTTTGTTTAATTTAAGGGCAGAATCGAGCTTTTCGACGGCCAATTTATTCTCACCAAGCTCTTTGAGCATTACACCATCGAGATATAAATCAATTGCCTGCTGCTGCTCCTCGCAGCCGGCGGAAAATGATAAGATTACGCTCGTCAGGCATATACAAATGATAAGATAGATTTTCGTGCCGTAAGACATATATATTCCCTTTCTCTTTATTTCAAGGACCGCCCTGCCGGTACTTTTTGCAAACGCCGTGCAGGGAAACTCTTAATTATCCACCATTATAGCACAGTGACCGTCGCTGTCAAAAAACTTTTAGAAGCCTGCATATTTCATTTTCGACCGATTTTACTAAATGATTGACATATAAAAGGCTGTTTTATATCATACTCACTGTTCCTAATCTATGATGCTTATAGCAGGAAAAAATAAAACGCTCTACACAAGATGTAAGATGATGAAGGTACTTATTATATGGCAAAAAAGAAAGTAACTCTGAAAAACAAGCCCTTTGTCCTGATTATCCGTGACGGCTGGGGCTACAATCCAAACCCTGATGAGGATGAATATAATGCCGTCAAATGTGCCAATACACCGACGGATGATATGCTGATGGCCGAGTATCCGAACTGCCTCATCCATACGTATGGTGGATATGTCGGTTTGCCTGACGGGACTATGGGTAACAGCGAAGTCGGTCATCAAAACCTTGGGGCCGGCAGGATTGTTCCCCAGGAGTCTGTAAGAATAAGTGCCGCTATTCGTGACGGCTCCTTCTTCGAGAACGAAGAATTTCAGAATCTGGTCAAATTTGTCAAAAAAAATAACAGCAAAATGCATGTTATGGGCCTGTGCAGTGATATTGGGGTACACTCACTTTTGGACCACTTGTACGGCCTGCTTGAATTGGCAAAAAGAAACGGTCTAAAGGATATTTTCATCCATGCTTTTACTGACGGCAGGGATTCACCTCCGAACAGCGGCGCAGGATACATAGCCGATATAGAAAGAAAAGCCAAAGAGATAGGGATAGGCACAATCGCAAGTGTTTCCGGAAGATTCTATGCGATGGACCGCGACAGCCGATGGGACCGTGTGCAAAAGGCGTATGAGTGTTTGAGAATCGGCAAAGGCATAAAGGCGGCCAGTGCGGCGGAAGCCGTTGCTCAAAGTTATGAAAAAGATGTGACGGATGAATTTATCGAGCCGACCTGTATCGTCAACAGTGAAAGTGAGCCCGCAGCTATTATCGCAGATGATGATGGTGTAATATTCTTCAATTTCCGGGGTGACAGACCTCGTGAAATCACACGAGCGTTTGTTGAGCCGGACTTCAAGGAATTTGCCAGGCCGACAAAGCCGGATATATATTATGTCTGTCTGACTGAGTATGATGCGACGTTACCGGTACGGGTCGCGTTTCCAAAACCGCCGAAAATGAAAAATATCCTCGGAGCTTACTGGGGTTCCCTGGGCCTGAAGCAATTTCGCTGCGCCGAGACGGAAAAATATGCACATGTTACCTTCTTCTTCAACGATTACACCGAAAAGCCCTTCAAAGGCGAAGACAGGCAAATTGTGCCCTCACCGCGGGTCCGGACGTACGACTTAAAGCCGGAGATGAGCGCCTATGAAGTTGCTGATATTGCCCTGCAGAGGCTGGATTCAAACAAGTACGATGTTGTAGTAATTAATTTTGCCAATCCTGATATGGTAGGTCATACCGGCGTACTTGAAGCAGCCGTCAAGGCGGCACAGGTGGTCGATGAATGTGTAGGCAGAGTGTTAAGTAAGGTCAAAGATTTAGGTGGCAGAGCAATAATCACTGCCGACCACGGTAACTTTGAGAAAATGTGGGACAAGGAAAAAAATCAGCCGCATACCGCTCATACTGTTGGTGACGTGCCGTTGATTGTTTTTGACGATCGCTATAAAGGTACAAAATTGCGAGAAGGCGGAAGGTTGGCCGACGTAGGGCCTACCCTGCTTGAAATGATGGGATTGCCGCAGCCTGAGGAAATGACCGGACAATCGCTGTTTGAGAAATAATATCTGGTGGGGAAAAAACGAAAACCAACTTGTTTTATTATTGCAGGACCAAACGGTGCAGGAAAAACCACATTTGCATTACGCTATTTGCCGCAAATAGCAGGCTGCCGCAACTTTGTCAATGCCGACCTTATCGCTTATGGTATTTCGCCTTTCGACTCGTTATCGGCTCAATATGAAGCCGGTCGTATTTTTCTTCGCCAGATTTACGCAAATATCGACAAGCGGGTAGATTTTGCTTTTGAAACGACATTGGCAGGCCGAAGCCATATTAATCTGCTGAAAAAACTCAGACAGGACGGCTGGAAGATTATCCTTTTTTTCTTGTGGATACCTGATGCGGCTTTTTCAAAAAGCCGAATTCGTGAGCGAGTTGAACACGGCGGACATAATATTCCTGATGATACAATTTTCCGCCGCTTTCCTCGTATAATGCGTAACTTTACAAAGGTTTATATCCCACTTTGCGATAAAGTAATTTGCTATGACAATTCCAAACCAAAGTATGTACCTGTATTTGAGAAGAGTAGTAAAGATTTGTGTATCTTTAATCAGAGCATATATGAGAGAATTGTAGGTCAGTCGAATGAATACAAAAAAACCAAGTAAAATGGCAATTGTTGCCGGCAGATGTCTACAGGAAGCGGTACAGGAAGAGTTGCAGCGAAAAGCACTGCTTGGCCAGTATGTTATTATAAACCGTAATGGCAAGGCCTGCCGCGTATCAGCCAAACAAGCCCTAAAAATGGCCAAAGCCAAATAATTTGCCCTATCTTGACAAAATCTGCGGTAGTAACCGACTGTTTCGCCCCACCATCACTATGGTGGGGTCTTTTTTTCAAACCCTGCGACGTGGTCGCAGGGCTGACCGTCATTATGACTTTCCACATATCTGACTTTGTTTTCAAGTTCTTTATCCGTGAAACAGAATCTCTTATCAAATCCCTTTGACCAGATTTTGCCTTGACTGCCGAATTTATGCAGTGCCAGAGTTGCCGAATATTTATATCGATGAACGGCCTGTTCGATTGATTCTTCGGAAACTGAAGCGACTATATGCACATGGTTTGAGCAAACCGCAATCGCGAATATTTTGTGATTTATTCTACGGGCTTCTTCGGTAATTGTATTTTCAACAATTTGTTTTTGTTCCGAATTAAGTTTGACCGTCGGATACTTTCGTTGCCTTTGATTTGCCGATTTTAATTTATCGTTTTGTGCAAGGATTTTACCATTTTTTACATATCCTCTTTTATCGCCCTGCAGCCAGCTTCCGTAGGTAGTCCAGGTAATCATATAACCAATCATTTTCATAATTTTTTGATAATATCCGCCATTTATTGTGTCCACAATCTTTTTCAGATTATTTCGTTTAGCCCTGCCATCACTATGGCAGGGTTATAATAGTATCTCAACAACGAAATATTGGAATTTTCGTAAGAAATGAATACAATAAGGCAGCTATGGGACAGATAAAGGTACTTGACCAGAATATGGTGAATATGATTGCAGCCGGCGAGGTGATTGAACGCCCTGCCAGCGTGGTCAAGGAACTGATGGAAAACAGCATTGATGCAGGGGCAACAACAATAACAGTATCTATCGAAGATGGAGGCCGAAAGTTAATATCTGTTGCCGATAACGGCTGCGGAATGAGTGCCGAAGATTTGGCGGCGGCTTTTGAGCCGCACACCACCAGCAAAATCAAAACCAGCAAGGACCTGCTCGGCATATCGACACTTGGATTCAGGGGCGAAGCGCTGGCAAGCATCGCCTCTGTAGCACAGGTCAGGGCTGTGAGCAGAACACAAACTGAAGTCGAGGCTACCTGCATTGAGATTGATTGTGGAAGTAAGGGCGGCGTCAGCCCGGCCAGCGCGGATTACGGCACAACAATACATGTCCGTGACCTTTTTTATAAAATGCCCGCAAGACGCAAGTTTCTCAAAACCGCCAACACCGAGATGACACATATCACTGAGCACTTCACTCGGTTCGCCCTGTCAAATTGTCATCTCGATATGACGCTTACGCACAACGGCAGAGTGCTTTATCGATTGTCGCCCAGCCAGGGTCTTCGTGAGCGGATAGCTGAATTGTTTTCACCTGAGATTGCTGAAAATTTACTTGAGGTCGAAAGTAATGAGAGAGGATTGGATATTTTAGCTTTGTTAGGCAAACCCGGAATTTCAAGGACGAATAGAAAATTTCAATATATATTTGTAAATGGCCGTTTCATACGCGACAAATTTATATCGCACGCAATTAAAGAGGCATACCGGGGATGTTTGGAGCCGGACAGATACCCCGTCGTCTTTTTGTTTGTTAAGGTGGCCTACGAAAACATAGATGTGAATGTGCATCCTACCAAGATTGAGGTGCGTTTTTATAATTCCAATTTGGTACACTCCCAGATTCTCGGGTGTCTGCGGGAAAAGCTTCTGCAAACAAATCTTGATGTTAGCGCGAAGCTGCCGGCGGCAGCAGCTCCACTCGGAGAACAGCAAGGTGCATCTGAAGCAGGTTATAGAAACCAGAAAATCGCCGAGGCGATGGCTGATTTTTTCAGAAAGCACAGACCAATCCCAACTCAGCAGCAGTCCCAGGGGGGACGCCCCTCGGCATTTGCTCGTGAAGGGACAGGCTCGGCTGCTGAAGCCACGTACCAGAGACGAGAAATAAGGTACGAAGGTCCTCAGTCCGACAGGAAATTCATACAGATACACGACAGCTTTATCGTGACCGAAGATGACGATGGCTTCATTATTATCGACCAGCACGCGCTTCATGAAAGGATAATATATGAAGATTTGTGCAGGCGAATCCGGGAAAGCAAACTCGAATCGCAGAGGCTGCTGATACCTGATAGTTTTGAGATTACCGCCTCTCAGGCCAATGCGATTGAAACCAATACCGACCTGATTGAAAAATTGGGTATCGAGCTTGCGCCGTTTGGCCCGAAGACCATGGCCGTACAGGCGTTTCCAACCTTGCTGGCAAAGGCGTCGCCGAGCGATTTCGTTCAGGATTTAATCGATTTGCTCGACCGAAAGGATGTGAGCCTTGATGCGGAAAGGTTGCTCGATGAGGTTCTGAAAATGGCTGCGTGTAAGGCGGCCATCAAAGCCGGCCAAAAGCTAAGTAACAACGAGATAGAGCATTTGCTTGCCGGCAGAGACGCGGCAGACATATCAAGCCGTTGTCCCCATGGCAGGCCCGCGGTGATAAAATTTTCGTTAAGTGACCTTCAAAAGCAGTTTAAGAGAACCTGATGAGTAAGTGGTCGTGGTTATTTCTCGTTACCTTGTGCTGGATTGGCTCCGGATTGGTAATATCCGGTTTGCCGCAGGGGCAGGACAGCTTTGATACCGCCCTGCCGACTCGGGTAAACAGAATTATCTCTATGGCACCTAATCTTACGGAGGTGCTTTTCGCGCTCGGCCTTGGTGATGAGGTAGTGGGTGTAACGCTTGATAGCGATTATCCGCCGGCGGCGGAAGCCAAACCAAAGGTAGGAACATTCTGGCAGCCGAATATTGAAGCGGTGATAGCAGCCAGGCCGGATTTGGTAATTACACTTGGCTTTAGTCGGCAAAGAAGTCTTGCTGAGCGATTGAAACGAATCGGATATGACTGTTTATTACTGGATATTGAAAAGGTCGATGGATTCTTCGAGGCCGTTAGGAAAATCGGTTCAGCGACCGGCAGGCCGGATGAAGCAGACGAATTGGAGGCCGGCATCAGGAAGAGGCTGGATAACCTCGCTGCTTTTGTTGGCAAAGATACATCGGTTAGAGTGCTTTGGGTTGTACAGAGACAGCCTTTGCGAGTGGCAGGTCAGGATACATTCGTTAATGAGATGATTGAGCTGGCCGGCGGCGAAAATGCTATTGGGCCGACGTTACATAAGTATCCGCCAATCGGAGCTGAACAGGTTATCGCGTGCAGGCCGGATGTTATAATTGAACCGGCGATGGGCGAAAAGGACTTAAATGGACAAAGGAAGGAAGCCCTTGAGTATTGGAGTAAGTTCAGGAATCTGCCGGCCGTGAGAGACGGGCGAATTTACGTCATAGACGGCGACACAGTCTCGCGGCTCGGGCCGCGATTATATGAGGGAGTTGAAGCCATCGCCAAGTGCCTGAGACCGCAGCTTTTTGAGAATTTAAGTAATGAATGAACCGCTGACAGCAAAAAAACTAATAGCAAGGCTCATACTTGTTCTTGTGGTGATGATGGCGGTGATGTTCGTGTCTCTTCTGATGGGACCCGAGAGCGCATCGTTGAGGAAAGCTTTCGGAAGGTCTGCGCCACAGGAATTGGTTAATCCTGACTATGAGATATTTGTAAAAGTCAGACTGCCACGAATTATTCTCGCGGCTATTGTCGGGGCCGCCCTGGCTTCTGCGGGAGTTGTCTACCAGGCTCTTTTGCGAAATCCGCTTGCAGACCCATATATACTGGGAATATCCAGCGGAGCAGGACTCGGCGTAATTATTGCAGTTATTAGTGGATTGAGCTGGACACTTTGGGGGAGGTCTCCGATAGCGGTTTTCGCATTTGCCGGTGCGCTGGCGACAGTCTGGATTGTGTGGTTCATCGGCAGCTTCACCGGAAAGTCTAATGTAACGGGCCTGCTGCTCGCAGGTGTTGTGGTTAACGCCTTCTTTTCGGCCCTTATTATGTTCTTAACCTCTGTGGCAAAAAGTGAGCAGGTACATTCGACCATATTCTGGATGATGGGTAATATGGTGGAAGAAAGCTTTCTTGTTCTATGGCTTGGAGGCGGATGTGTTGTAGCCGGGATAGTTGCGCTGTTTTTTATCAGTCCCAAGTTGAACGCTCTCAGCTTTGGTGATGACCAGGCAAAGAGTATGGGTGTAGATACTGCCAGGACCAGGACAATTGCGTTTGCTGTTGCGGCCTTTATAACCGCGATTGCGGTTAGTTTAAGCGGACTTATTGGCTTTGTTGGTCTTATCATCCCTCATGGAGTTCGGCTCGTGTTTGGGCCGGACCATCGTCAATTGCTGCTCGTCAGCGCGGTAATTGGAGCCGCTTTTTTGGTTGCTGCCGATACGCTCGCACGAACAATTGTTGCTCCTGCCCAACTGCCGGTTGGTGTTGTTACTGCCATTGCCGGAGGGCCGTTCTTTCTCGTCTTGCTGGCAAAGTACAGCAAAAAAGTAAGCTGGCTAAAATGAGTGCTATTATAGAGGTTGAAAATCTGAGTTTCGCTTACAGGTCGCGTACAACGATTTTGAAGGGCATCGGCTTTGAAGTAGCACAGGGGACATTTCTGGCGATAGCGGGACCAAACGGGGCCGGCAAAACAACGCTGCTGAACCTGCTTTGTCGATTGCTGACAGCCAAAGACGGTTCTATTAAAATCAATTCGGCTCCTATAGAATCATATTCGGTAAAAAAACTTGCGCAAAAGATTGCCGTTGTTCGACAGGAATTTGTACCGATATTTGACTTTACGGTGGCCCAGGTCGTATCGATGGCCAGAATACCCTATTTAAGTACGTTTGGATTTGAAGGTCAGGCCGATAAGAAGTTTGTAGACGAAGCGCTTGAAATGACCGATACGGCCCAGTTCAGCTCACGACCACTCGCAGAGTTGAGCGGAGGCGAGCGGCAGCGGGTTTTTATTGCACGGGCACTTGCACAAAACACTCCCATTTTACTTTTGGATGAACCGACCGCTTTCCTGGACTTGAAACATCAGGTTGGCATATACGATTTGCTCAAGGCAATGCAGCTTGAAAAAGGTAAAACAATCGTAGCTGTAACGCACGATATAAACCTGGCAGCTCAATACGCTGATGCTACTTTGCTTCTGGGGGCCGACAGCACTTACCAATATGGTTATGCTAAAGATGTTTTTTCGCCGGGGCAGCTCAAAAAGATTTTTGGTGTCACTGGTTTTACAGGAATTATTGGTCAGGAAAGCTTCTTTATCCCTTTGGGCAAATTTGCAAAAGATAGCGGCCGGATAGGCCGTAAATCCGACAGCAGTTCACCATAACAGCAAAAGCACATCATTTGTATCTTCTTGTACGATAAGCACTTACAGCTTTTGGTGGCGAAATTTTCCGATAGGGTTTCATATTGTATGATAAACTCTCAATTTTAATGTAATTTTGGCCGAAATATATGCTGTAATATTTACCTTGATATGTTAAAATAGCAGGTTTCGATAGACATCTGAATAGTATTTCAAGTAAGGCAGATAAATTATAGTGGCAAAAAAACACAAAAAGACGACGAGAAAAAATGTAAGCGCAACTCGGGTCAGGAAAAGTCGTTTGTCTGCTGCTGCTATTGAGCGTTTCCGGCAGTTGTTATTACAAAAACGACGGGAGATCATCTCTAACGTAAATGAGATGGAAGACGAAACACTTAAAAAATCCCGGCTGGATGCAAGCGGAGACCTGTCAAGTATGCCTATCCACATGGCCGACATCGGAACAGATAACTACGAGCAGGAATTTGCTTTGGGATTGATGGATAGCGAGAGGAAGCTGCTGAGGGAAATTGACGATGCGCTGCAGCGTATTGAAGATAAAACTTATGGTATTTGTGAAGGTACGGGCAAGCCAATACCCAAGGCCCGCCTTGAAGCACAACCCTGGGCCAGATATTCTGTTGAATATGCCAGAATGCTTGAACAAGGCCCTGTAAGAGGGAAGGAAAAATCAGTATCGGAGGATGAGGAATATGAAAGCGAGGATGAGCCGGAGCAGGAAATTCTTGACGAGTAAAGTCGGCTTTGATTTGTCCCGGAAAGTATTTATCATACCTGAACAGTCAAGAGATTATCTTTTTACATACGCCTCATCATTATTCTCATCTTTAGGAATGGCCGGCGGAAATATGTTTTATTTCCCGTTCATAAAGGATAAACTGAAATCCTGGTATGGAGAATAAATGTCCAGTTTGTCACAGAGATGTGGAAGCAACACCACAGGGAAAGTCTGAAGAAGCAAAATACTTCCCGTTTTGCTCCCGTCGATGCAAGCTTTTAGACCTCGGTGCCTGGCTGGACGCCAGTTACAGGATAGGGGCCGGCCCGGTGTCGCAGGAGTCAGATGAGCCTTCCCAAACTTTCCAGGACCGGAGTAATACTCAGCAATGAAATATCAAAAAATCAGTTGAAAACTGTTGACAACGATTATATAGTGATTATTACTTTATGGATTCTGAGGGAAAACAAGTATAGTCTTTTTTGAAAGGGCAAAAAATGGCTGACGAAAAAGAATCCTCCGACATTTATAAAAACATTCTCTTTCTGAAAATTTTCAGGAGTTTCCGAATGGCTATTCAGCCGAGCAAATTGATAATTGCCTTTTTGGCGGTGGCAGTTATTTGCCTGGCCGGCTGGATTATGGACTTCAGCAACACAGTTGTTGCAGTTAAAGGTCCGCAGGGGCGGATTATAGAGACGGAATTGAAGGTCTATCTGGCCAGTCCGAAACATTTAGACTCGTACATTAAACGTGCAGGAGAAAGCGCTGACCACACAGGAGTGTTTTCAACGCTTTGGCATTTTGCAGCAGGTAGGTTTCACGATGCGTTAAACCGCCTTTTTAAATTCGACATTCCCGGCGTGGCTGCTAATATTCGCGATTATGTTAGAGCTTTAGGGTGGGCGTACAGTTACCACACAATCTATTGTATTATATTTGCCATAATAAAACTTGTTGTTATCGCCATTGCCGGCGGCGCTATATGTCGAATTTCGGCGCTGCAATTCGCCCGGGATGAAAAGCCGGGCCTGACCGAGGCACTGCGCTTCAGCGTTGGAAAAATCACGAGTTTCGTAACTGCTCCTTTGGTGCCATTGGCCATAATTATCTTCATAGGTTTTTTCATCTTCCTTTTGGGACTGATTGGCAGCATTCCAATAGCCGGCGAGTTGATAATGGGTATCTTTATGTTCCTGGCTTTGATTGCAGGCGCGTTGGTAACGGTCGTTTTGATAGGAGCAATTGCCGGATTTAACCTGATGTTTCCCGCGGTGGCGTATGATGGTTCGGATTGTTTTGATGCGATAAGCCGTTCCTTCAGTTATGTCTACGCAAAACCCTGGCGGATGGGCTTTTATACTATTATAGCCGCCGTTTATGGTGCGATTTGTTATGTATTTGTTCGATTCTTTGCCTTTTTGCTGCTCTGGGTAACCCATCTGTCTCTACAGTTTGGCGTCTTGGGTGACAACAAGAAGCTTACAACGATATGGTCGGGGCCCGAATTTATGAACCTGTGTGACCCGCCGGACTTGGCAGCCGCTAACTGGTCGCAAACGGTTGCGGCAGTTTTGGTATATCTGCTCTTGTTGGCTGTGGTCGTATTGGTTGTTTCTTTTATCATAAGTTTTTACTTTTCCGCCAATACCGTAATCTATTCGCTTATGCGCAAAAAAGTCGATAATACCGCCCTGGATGATGTTTATTCACCGTTCGAGCAGGTCGATACTGAGCCTACAGTTTTCGAGGAAGCCGATACTGAGCCGCCGGTAACTGAACCTGAGCCGATAGTTTTCGAGCAGGAAGATACTGGGCTGACGGCAGCCGAGTCTGAGCCGGAAGAAGTGAAGCCGAAGACAAAGAAAAAGGCGAAGAAAAAATCGGAGCCTGAAGCGGAATCGGATACGTCGTCTTCGCAAGAGCAATAGATTTGACTTTTTGCGCGAATCGCAAAGCAAATATGCCCCATAGACAGCTTCGAATTGAGTGATTTTTCGTATGCTACATGTAGGATGGTGCGTAGTTGAAAAATTCAAAAAAGCAATGAAAGCGTAATTCTTTAAGCCCTTTTGCGGACATTTTACTCTATACCAACTGCTGTTTTAATTTGGGCTATTTCGTCTTTGAGGGTTTGATTTTCTTGCTTCAATTCAAAAACGCATTGTCTTAACCATGCTAGT
>CAYVIT010000053.1:0-20396 GCA_964451425.1 uncultured Pirellulales bacterium | reverse complement strand
CTATGGCAATGACGTGGCCAACTGGAAGGCGGCTGCGCCATCACCCGGCGTTGTAAATCCGTAAGAGCCTATCTAAAGATAGGGTAAGTAATTGCTGATAAAAGACTGGAAGTAATGAGAGTGTTGGGACTCGAACCCAAGACCTACGGCTTAAAAGGCCGTTGCTCTACCAACTGAGCTACACTCCCTAAACAACTTCTGAGAGTCCGTACACTAACAACTTTCTGTATGGATTGTCAATTGTTTTGCCGCCAAAAAAAGAAAAATGCCTTATCCGAGTGGTAATAGTTTTCAAAGCATATCAAGCAAACTGTTATAATACTCCTTATGAGCAAAGGGGATTTTGATATTCGAATAGGCACGTCGGGATGGCATTATGAGGACTGGTCGGGTCTGTTTTATCCTGCCGGGCTTCCTAAGAACAAGTGGTTCGAATACTACTCCGAGCATTTTGATACCGTCGAAATCAATAACACTTTTTACCAGCTGCCAAAAGAGAAGACTTTTGAGAATTGGCGAAAACAGGCACCCAAAAATTTTCTCTTCACCGTAAAGGCCAATCGATATATCACTCATATAAAGAGGCTGAAAGAGCCGGAAGAGCCGCTTGAGAGGTTTTTCGAGAGGGCTAACATATTACAGAAACATCTTGGTCCTGTTCTATATCAATTGCCGCCGAGCTTTCATAAAGACCTTGACCGGCTGAAGGATTTTTTACAGGTCTTGCATAAAGAGAGAATTGCGGTTTTCGAATTCAGACACGAAAGCTGGTTTTCACAGGATACTTATGAGCTGCTGAATAAATTTAACGCTTCTTTTTGTATTCATGATTTGGTTGGTATCCCGACTCCTCGTGTAATAACGAGCGATATCATTTACGTTCGCTTCCACGGCCCAACGGGCAGGTACGCAGGCAATTATTCAAAGTCCGCCCTGCAGAACTGGGCTAAATGGATAAAGGATAACCTCAAAGGCAAAAAAGCCGTCTATGCTTATTTCAATAATGATTACCACGCTTATGCCGTCAAAAATGCAAAAACACTGAAAGAGCAATTTCGTGGTTTGTGAAGCGTAAAGTGAAATACGAGACACAAATCACAAGAGGATGTTTAGCCCTTTTTGGATTGCGTACTGTTGGGCGGATTGGAATTCTTCGCGGGTCGGTCGGCGGTTTATTCTGGTGTGCTCGAAGGCCCTGAAACACGGCCGATACTGGTCCATTACATTGATTGTGGTTTTTGGACTAATTTGCTCATTTAAAAAGTCAATAATCTCGAAGCTGCCAGCCAAGTTCTCCGGCAGTACCAGGTGCCGAACTAAAAGGCCGCGTGTGGCTACGCCATTTTTTGTTTTGAGGTCGCCTACCTGACGATGCATCTCTTTTACAGCCTGACGGTTTACCTGTGGGTAGTCGGGCGCGCTAGAGAGCTCCTCGGCAACGTCGGAATCCGCATACTTCATATCCGGCATATAAATATTTATGAGACCTTCGAGCAGTTTCAGCGTTTCCACCGAATCGTAGCCGCCCGTGTTGTAGACAGTGGGCAGGCTCAAACCTTTTTCGCGGGCCAATTCGATTGCCGCGGCAATAGCCGGCACGACGTGCGTTGGCGTAACGAAATTGATATTGCAGCAGCCATACTTTTGCAGGCCGAGCATAGCTTCAGCCAATTCTTCAATCGTTACTGTTGTGCCGTGCCGCTGATGGCTGATATCGAAGTTCTGGCAAAAGATGCAGCCTAAATTGCAGCCTGCGAAAAATATGGTGCCTGAGCCTCCCCTGCCAACGAGGACGGATTCCTCGCCGAAGTGCGGGCCAACTGAACTGGCGACGGGCAGAGCGGCGATGCCGCAAAAACCGGTCTGGCCTTTGGTGCGGTCAACTTTGCATTGGCGCGGACAGAGCGTGCAGGGATTCATTAAATCCCACAGCTTTTGGGCGGATTCGCTAAAAGAATCTGAATTGGTTGGCGATGATGCCATAATCGGCTAAATAACCCCCCAATAAAATTGGGCGGCTAAACTTTTTAGATAAGAAGTTCCGGTATTACCATCCACTCGATTTGCCACTGATTTTCTTTAGAGGAGCTTAAGGCCACGATGCCGCCCTGCCTGAAGGCCACTGTGTCGGCGAATTCGCGGCCGGTTAAAAGCAGTGATGCGAGCTTGCCGACGAAAGGCAGATGGCTTACAATCATTGTGTCCTGCTGCGCAGAGGCAAGCTCATCATTTATCGCTGTAACATCGTCATTGGGGGCGAGACCATCGCGTTCGATTTTTTCTTTGTTTATTTTGATGACTTCAGCTAAAATCTCCGCTGTCTGGATAGCTCGCGTTTTTGTGCTGTGCCATAGATAATCAACGGACAAGTTCAAGGGTTTGATGAACGCAGCGACTCTTTGTATGTCCCGGCGGCCTTGGTCGCTCAACGGACGTTCGGGATTGACGTCCTCTGAAACTGCTTTTGCGTGTTGAACAAGATATAGCTTCATTTTGACCTCCTTTTCCAGAGTTTATCGGATTATTATAGCTTGATTATCCTATTTCACAAACGATGATGCAAGTGCTTGGTCATTTTGCGCAAAACACAATTTAGAAAGCGGAGCGTTGACAGGTGTTTCGTTAAAGGATAAGATACCTATTTTACAAATAATCAGGTAAGCTAAGATATGATTGATGTAACGTTAATTACGGGTGATGGAATCGGGCCTGAAATTGCGGAGGCTGCGCGCAGGTGCATAGACGCTACCGGTGCCGACATAAATTGGGACATAATGGAAGCGGGTGTGGAGGTGATGGAGCGGGTTGGTACGCCCCTGCCGGATGCTACTGTAGAATCGATTAGGAAAAACGGAGTCGCATTAAAAGCGCCGATTACTACGCCGGTGGGAAAAGGCTATAGAAGCATCAATGTACATCTTCGCCAGACGCTTGATTTGTATGCCTGCCTGAGGCCCAGTAAAAGCTATGAAGGCGTGCGGAGCCGATACTCAGGCATTGACCTTGTGCTCGTGCGTGAAAATACCGAAGACCTTTACGCAGGTATCGAATTTGAAAAGGGCAAAGACGACACCGCCGAAATTATCAACTGGATAAATAAGCACAGCAAACGGCAGATTGGCGATGATGCCGGCATAAGTATAAAGCCTATCTCGGTCAAAGCGACGGAACGGATAGTTCGTTTTGCGTTTGATTATGCGCGTAAGATGGGGCGGGAAAAGGTGACATCCGTGCACAAGGCCAATATTATGAAATTCAGCGACGGATTGTGGCTTGATGTGAGTCGAGAGGTTGCAAAGCAGTATCCTGATATCGAATTCGAAGACCGCATCGTTGATAATATGTGTATGCAGTTGATTCAGAAGCCTGAGCTTTATGATGTGATTGTGCTGCCGAATCTATATGGGGATATTATCAGCGATTTGTGCGCCGGTCTGGTCGGCGGCCTTGGGATGGCACCCGGCGCAAACATAGGCGAAAAAGGGGCCATCTTCGAGGCGACGCACGGCAGCGCTCCAAAATACAAGGGCCAAAACAAGGTCAATCCCACGGCGTTGATACTGAGCGGCGTGATGATGCTGAGGCACATAGGCAAAATGGCTGAAGGGGACAAGCTGGAAGCTGCTGTTGCGGCTGTGATTGCCGAGGGCAAAAACGTAACATACGATATGAAGCCGGACCGCGAAGACCCGACCGCCGTCGGCACGAGCGAAATGGCTGATGCGATTATCGAAAAAATCAAAGTATAACCGCACACATTTCTGCCTTATACTTGAAATGTTGCTTTCAAAGCATTCAAAGGACAAATCGATGAACATTGGCCGGTTTCCTGGCGTATATTAGGGTACTTTCCGGCCGATGATAATTTGTCGAGGAATGAAATGAAAAGACAGCAAATAAAAAAGTTTATTTTCAGGACCTGGAAACAGTGGCGAGGCATTATTTTTTTCATAGTCTTTGTGGTAATCCCTGTCAAATCGAGTCTGGCGGATTGGAACTGGGTGCCTACCGGCTCGATGAATCCCACTATACTGGAAGGCGATTTGATCTATGTGGACAAATTGGCGTATGATTTGAGATTTCCTCTTACTTTTTATCGGCTTGCCGAATGGTCAGCTCCCGAAAGAGGTGATATCGTGGTTTGTTTTTCACCTGAGGATGAGACACGATTGGTCAAGAGGGTAATTGCTGTGCCGGGGGATACAATCGAAAGCAAAGGCAATAATCTTTTCTTGAATGGCCAACCGGCCACCTATACTAAACTCGACTCAAAAAACACAGAATATATGTCATCCGGGTTGAAAGGACGCAGCGTATTGGCGACAGAAAATCTGGATGGTCGTACTCATGCGGTAATGAGCATTCCTTCGGTCCGGGCGTTGAGGAATTTTGGGCCGGTC
Organism: uncultured Pirellulales bacterium; assembly: GCA_964451425.1. Lineage (GTDB taxonomy): Bacteria > Planctomycetota > Phycisphaerae > Sedimentisphaerales > Anaerobacaceae > CS2-K091. The sequence continues at coordinate 15,996 of CAYVIT010000053.1, read as the reverse complement.
ACTGTTCCGGCGGACCATTACTTCGTTATGGGTGATAACAGGGACAACAGCAGGGACTCAAGGTATTTCGGATTTGTGCAAAGACAGGCAATCGTCGGCAAAGCGAGGGGAGTGATTGTATCGTTCGATATTACCGATAAGTATCAGCCGCGATTGAAAAGGTTTTTTGACTCTTTGAATTAGCCGCTTTTGGTCGAAGATATAACTTTTCCGGGTAAAACCGCATTTCATTGTTTTCTCCCTTACGCTCTCAGGTTGATTTTCTTTTTTGTGGCAAAAAAGTGAAATCCCGTGTAATCTGTGCGAGCTAAAGCCGCGAATATAATCCACGTTTCACAGGAATGGCGGAAATAAAGGATTTGGTGAAGGATTTTATCGTTGAATCAGGATGCTTATCGCAAATTGGTTTCAGGTGAAAGCGGCGGGCTGGGAGCAGTGCTTTTGCGTTTTATTTTAGGAATCGCTGCCCAGGTATACCGGGTTATTATCTGCCTGCGTAATATTTCATATTCCAAAGGATGGTTGAGGATACATCGAGCAAAAGCAGTGGTTATAAGTGTCGGTAACATAACGACCGGCGGGACAGGCAAAACGCCCCTTGTCATCCGGCTGTGCAAGCAGATAATTTCAGATTCCCAATATCAGATTTCAAATTCTCAGTGTGCGATACTTACACGAGGCTATAAGACTCGTCGTGCGTTATGCGTGATGCGTCGTGCGAAAAATGGACGCCGTACGCAATACGCAATACGCAATACGATAAATGAGCCGGCCATTCTTGCTGAGAGCTGCCCCGGGGTTCAAGTAGTTGTGAATCCTGACCGTGTTGCAGGTGCGGCGGAGGCTGTGAGCAGATTCGAAGCAAAGGTGCTCATTATGGATGATGGATTTCAACATCGCCGATTGGCCAGAGACCTTGATATCGTGACAATTGACGGCACGTTGCCATTCGGCTATGGCAAGCTCCTGCCAGCGGGATTGCTGCGTGAACCTGTCGATTCACTGAAGCGGGCTGATGCCGCTGTTATTACCCGATGTGACCAGGTTGATGAGGCTGAGTTGGCTCAACTCGAAGTCAAGCTCCGAAAGGTAAATCCAGAAGTGGTCGTCGCAAGGTCGGTGCACGCTCCTGTTTGTGCGAAATCTATAGACAACAGAGAAATCAGCCTTGAGGAGTTGGAAGGCAAAAAAATATTTGCCTTCTGCGGGATAGGCAATCCTGATGCGTTTTTAAGTACGGTCGAGGCTCTTGGAGCAGAACTTGTCGGTTCGAGAGTTTTCGATGACCATTATCATTATACGGACGAGTGTTTGTCTGATATTGACGAACAGGCCCAACGTCTTAATGCAGAATTGATACTGACGACGCAGAAAGACTGGTTTTCGTTTCCATCATCCGCGATGCCAAATGCTTGCGAGGAAGTAAATTTTGCGTATCTGGCGATCGAGCTTTGTTTTATTAGCGGGGAGGATAAAATAACACAGTTGCTCAAAGACAGATTGGCGGGTAAAATCTAAAAAAAGAGAATATAACATGCATCTACCGGTATAAAAAGGTGGTAGTAAAGAGTAGGTAGTCCAATAACAAAGATGTACGAAGAGCTGCTAAAGACGGTAACGAATCTCGGCTCGCCGAAAGTATTACTCGTCGGTGATTTTATGCTGGATGTTTATACCTACGGCGATGCGCTAAGAATAAGCCCGGAGGCTCCCGTGCCGGTACTGAAGGTAACCGATACCGAGTACAGATGTGGCGGTGCAGGCTCAGTCGCGGCCGACCTTGCGGACCTGGGGGCAGTCCCTTCCTGTCTGGGCGTTATCGGTGACGACCTCAATGGCGAAAAGATAAAAGATGAACTATCAAAAATTGGCGCTGATACAAGTGGATTGCTCACCGTGATGGACCGCCCTACTATCAGCAAGCAACGACTTATCGGGCTGGCACAACATCGTCATCGTCAGCAGTTGATGAGGATTGATGACGAATCCACGGAGCCGCTGGCTGATGAACTGAATGAGGCGATTTTGCGGGCGTACAAAGAGAAGTTGAATAAGGCTGATGTCGTTTGCCTGCAGGATTATAATAAGGGCCTGCTCAGCTCGGCGATTTGCAAGCAAATGATACAGATTGCAAACGAGGCGAAGAAAAGAGTTCTTGTTGATCCGTGCCTGGCCAGTGACTATTCAAAGTATAGGGGCACTACAGTCATTACGCCGAACCGTCAGGAGACTTCAGCGGCTGTTGGTTTCGAGATAAAGACCGAAGAAGATGCTGCCAGAGCGTCAGAGATATTGCTTGGAGATTTTCAACTTGAGGCTGTGGTGATTACTCTTGATAAGGAAGGCGCATACGTTAAAACAAATGAAGTGAGCGAACTGATACCATCGCGACCTCGCAGCGTGTATGATGTTACCGGTGCCGGCGATATGGTTCTGGCAACGCTCGCGATAGCATTAGCGGCTGATTGTGATTACAAGACGGCCGTGCAGCTCTGCAACATCACTGCCGGCATAGAGGTAGAAAAATTCGGCGCCGCGACGGTTTCTATTGAGGAAATTATTAACGAAATCGTAAGCCAAAATCGGGGCAAGAGCGGCAAGGTGCGTTCGATTGATTCTTTGGTATACGAGCTTGGCTGGCATCACAGGCAGAAGGCCACTATTGTTTTTACCAATGGCTGCTTCGACGTGGTGCATAGGGGGCATACCGAGTTTTTGAAATTCTGCAAATCGAAAGGCGACATAGTTGTTGTCGGGCTAAACAGTGATAGTTCAGTAAAGACAATTAAAGGGCCCGACCGGCCAATTAACAACCAGTATGACCGAGCCGCTGTTTTAGCTGCATTGGAAACGGTCGATTATATTACGGTATTTGATGAGCCGGACCCGCTCAACCTAATCAAAAAAGTAAAGCCTGATGTATTAGTAAAAGGTCAGGATTGGGCTCAAAAAGTTGTCGTAGGTCGGGAATTTGTCGAATCTTACGGCGGCAAAGTTGTTCTTGCGCCGCTTGTCGAAGGCAAAAGTTCAACTAAGACAATCGAGAAAATAAAAGCATTAAAGGATTCTACTGTTATAATACATCGAAAAACAGGTTCATCAAAGAAAAAATCATAATGGACGAAAGTATAAGAACCCAGATTGTGGAGGTGATAGAGACGCACAAGAGGATGGTTGCCGAACTGCAGAAAAGCGGTATTGAAACCATTGCTGCTGCTGTCGAGGCAATAGTGAAGTCACTGAAACAAAACGGCAGGATTTATATCTGCGGCAATGGAGGTTCGGCAGCAGATGCTCAACACATAGCCGGCGAGCTTGTGGGTAAGTTCGAGCGCAAGCGCAGAGCATTGCCCGCAGTCGCTCTGACGACCGACACATCCGTGATAACATCGATTTCCAATGACTGTCGTTTTGAGGATATATTTACCAGGCAGGTCGAAGCTCTGGTAAGAGAAGGTGATATTTTCTGGGCAATTTCGACCAGCGGAAGCTCTGCGAACGTTATTGAGGCCGCTCAGTTAGCTAAAGAAAGGGGTGCGTGCGTACTGGCTTTTACCGGCAGGATTGGCAGTAAGCTGGAGGCAATTGGCGATATTTGTTTTTGTGCGGATGGTTCGACGGCACGCAGTCAGGAGATTCATCAGCTCGGCTATCATATAATATGTAAACTTGTTGAACAGAGTTTTTTCGAATAATTTAATCGAAATACAAATTGGAAGAAATATGTCTAACAAAGCGATATTCATTGACCGGGACGACACTTTAATTGAAGACCCCGGCTATATCAGTAATCCCGACCAGGTTAATCTGCTGGACGGTGTTGCTGAGGCCCTTATCGAGCTTCGAGCCATGGGATATATGTTGATTGTTGTCTCTAATCAATCGGCTGTTGCACGTGGAATTGTCAGTGAAAAGGTTCTTGGTGAGATTCATGACCGTCTAAGTCAACTGCTGAACGAAAAGGGAGCGTATTTGGACCGGATTTATTACTGCCCCTTCCATCCCGACGGAGTTGTTTCAAAATACCGTAAAGAAAGTGACTGGAGAAAACCCAATCCGGGAATGCTGTTGGCCGCGGCCGACGAAATGGATATAGACCTTAGCCAATCCTGGAGCATCGGCGACAGCAGCAGTGACGTTGAGGCAGGTCTACGAGCCGGCTGTAAAACTATATTAATAAGCCGACTTTCGCAGTACAAATCCACATACGGTGGACCATCCGAGCCCAAGCCCGACTATAAGGGCGTAAATATGAAGGAGGCGGTAAATATCATTAAAAAATATCACCGCTCATCCAATGGGGTAAAAGTTCCAGTTAAGCCGGTCCCGGAACCTAAGCCGGTCCCGGAGCCTAAGCCGTTACTAACTCTTAAGCACAAACACAAACTAAAGCTGAAATCCCAAATCAAGCGGGAATTGCAAACTACTGAAAAACCAAATCAGCCGCAGGCAAAAGTAAGCCAGGTGGAGCAGGAAGCTGTCCCTGAGGGGACAGAGCAAATGCTCAGCAGTATTCTGGGGCAGCTAAAAAGTATGCAAAGGGAAAATATGTTCGGTGAGTTTTCAATAATGAGATTTGTTGCAGGAGTATTACAGATTATTGTACCGTTTTGCCTGCTGATAACAGTATGGCTGTTGATGAGGCCGGACAGGCAGGACAGTCTGGTTTTAATCTCGCTTGGATTTGCTATGGTTCTACAGATGATGTCGCTGACCTTTTATATTATGCAGGGGCGAAAATAGTGAGGCCTGAGGCGCGAAGCATATATCGTGATGCGGGATAAGAGATGCGAAATGCAAGAGACCGGAAACGAGATTTTAGCCTGGCTTCCTTCACCTTTAGGTGATGCTGTTCTTTGTACTCCGGCCTTGCGAGCGATACGTCAATATTTCAAGTCTTCCGAGATTACATTTTTTGGCAATCCTTTCGTTCGCGGGATTTTGTCGCCGAGCAGCTTGAATAACAGGTGGTTGGAACAACGTACGAAAAATCCGTTTGCGATTGCAAAAATGCTCCAAGGCCACAAATTCACGCATGCGATTCTTTTCAAGAATTCTTTTGCTTCGGCCCTTGCGGTTTTCCTGGCAGGGATACCATCACGGATTGGTTATGCTCGTGATAGACGGGGATTTTTGCTTACTGAGAAGCTGTATCCGCCAAAGCTGCCGGATGGCAAATTGAAGCCCATTTCTATGATTGATTACTATCTTGCGGTTGCTTCCCGGCTCGGTGCGGATACCACTGATAAAAATCTTGAGCTTTCCATCCAACAGCAGGACAGGGAAAAAATTAAAACTAAATTGCCGCAAGTGGCCCAGTCCCAGGGTCCGGTTGTTATTATCGTCCCCGGGGCAGCAGCCGGGCCAAGTAAACGCTGGTTCAGCGAAAGATTCGCCCAAACAGCAGACTGGCTGATTACCAACTATAACGCTACCGTCTTAATATCTGTGGCGCCCACTCCTGTTGAAAAGCGAATTGCAAAAGAGATTTGCGAATCGAGCAGGCTGTCAATGCAAACGCAGCAAAACGGTATTGATAATAAAATCGTCAATTTGGCGGACAATCCTGTAAGTTTTGGCGAACTAAAAGCCCTTTTCGAAGCCGCCGACCTGGTCATATCAAATGATACAGGACCACGGCATATAGCTATCGCTCTGCGGCGTAAAATAATCAGCCTGCTCGGACCCAATGACCCTAAGTGGACAGATTTCGGCTATGAAAATGAAATTCGAATAATCGGCAGTGCACCCTGCGCTCCGTGCGACAGACCGGTCTGCAGAAAATCAGAACATTTGTGTATGCAGTCGATAACGGTAGAGATGGTTTGTGACGCCGCGAAGAAATTACTTGGAAATAGTCACCAGGAACAGTGACAGATATGCGAGAGCAAAAATTCATGGAAATTTCACAATCATCTTTCGTCGACCCTGATTATAAAGCGGCGTTTGGCGAATTGAACTTAACTTCAATCGATGACATATTTGCTTTTAATGCAGGCACAAATTTAGCTAAAAACAATCTTGCGAGATACCGTACGCGTTTGCAGTTTGAAATAAATTCGCCGGCTGTTACGGTCTTTTTGAAACGATATGACAGACCGCCGATTCTGGTCCAGCTAAGAAGCTGGCTCTCAGCTCACAGGCGGGTAAGCTGCGGCGTTTTTGGTTTTAGCGCAGCAAGTGAGCTGGCGGCGGCGGGTATAAATACCCCGAAGACTCTTTTCTACGGCGAGCAATGGGGAGCTTTTTTTGAAAAAAGAAGTTTTATAATCACCGAACAACTTCCAAATGCCGAATCCTTGGAACGAAAATTACCCGATTGTTTCAAAGGCCCGACTACGGTTGAAAAATTGAAACTACGGAGAAGCTTTATTACCCAATTCGCCGGTTTTATAAGAAGATTTCACGACACTAATTACCGCCATCGTGACTTGTATTTTTCACACGTATTCTACAGTAACGACGGCGATTTTTATTTGATAGACCTTGCAAGGGCCTTTCAGCCGATTTTATTTGGCCGACGATTTCGCATAAAGGACATCGCCCAGTTGTATTATTCGGCACCGGCAAGGTATTTTTCGAGAACCGACCGGCTGCGTTTCTACATTAGTTATGCTGGCCGGAATAAGCTGACAAGGAAAGATAAAGCATTTATTCGCAGAGTAATGAATAAGGCCGGGCGGATGGCAAGGCACGATGCAAAGCACGGCAGAGAAGTCCCATTTGAAAGCTGAGGATATTCGGCTATAATTGAGCGATGAAGAAGAAAATCGCAATCGTAATAGAACGTGCAAATATGATGCTGGGGGGAGCGGAACGGTCGGTGTTTGAGCAGGCAGCCGCACTGAGCGCCCTTGGGTTTGAAGTTGACATACTTGCGGCCAAAGGCCAAACGAATGCCGGCAGCATTCGCATTCTGTGCCGGAACAACCCCGGAAAGCGCGCCTGTTACTTTACATTTGCAAAGGCATTAAAAAAATATCTATCGGAAAATCACTATCATTTGATTCACAGCGTTTTACCCTTTGATTTTGCCGATGTCTATCAGCCGCGTGGTGGTACGTATGTTGAAGCCATTTTGCGTAATGCAGCCAGTTATCAAAACAGGCTTCTCCAATCTTACAAGCAAGTTACAGCTTTTGCCAACTTTCGCCGAACAGCGCTCCTTCGTGCTGAGCGGAAGCTGTGTATGGAACCGAATGGACCAGTAATTGTCGCAATTTCTCAGTACGTTGCGAAGCAGTTCAAACAGCATTATGGCGTCGCCGATGAGCGGATAGTGGTTGTACCTAACGGCGTAAAAATTAAAAAACGGGTCAACACCGTTGGAGCTGGTAAACTTCGCACCCAAATACTGGCTCAACTTGGTCTTAAAGAGGCCGACAATCCGGTTCTTTTTCTGTTTGTAGCGAATAATTTCAGGCTTAAGGGGCTGGCTGTCTTAATAAAAGCAATGTCTGTCTATAGTGAATCGGCGCGTAGTAAAACCGGTCGACAGGCCTTCTTAGTTGCAGCCGGCGGCGGCAAAACGAACAAGTACCATCGGCTCGCACATAGGCTTAATCCGTCTATGGCGACGAGAAAAATCATTTTCTTAGGACCTATCAGGCACATTCAAAATGCACTGTCTATAATCGATGTAGCTATCCTGCCTACTTTTTATGACCCGTGTTCGCGGTATATTCTCGAAGCGTTGGCGGCCAACAAGCCGGTAATTACCACCAGATTTAACGGAGCAAGCGAACAGTTTATTAATAATCGCCACGGCAAGGTAATTGAACAAAGTGAAGATGTCTCGGCTTTAGCCGAAGCCATTGGCTATTTCACGGATACGAACAATATACGGAAAGCATCGGAGGCAATTGTTGCTGATAATCTCAAAGAAAAAATTTCCATCAACAGAGCTGCTGAGCAGCTAATTTCTGTTTATGAATCTATATTACAAAGGAAAAACTAAAAGACAATGAACACTGTCTTCGTACTGGCTGTTTTACCGGCATATTTGCTTGGCTCGGTACCGTTTGGAGTTATGATTGCCAAGGCCCACGGCAAAGACCTGCGCAGAATCGGCTCAGGCAATATCGGAGCAACCAATGTTGCGCGTGCTCTTGGTAGAAGATGGGCCTACATTTGCTTTTTGCTTGATGTGCTTAAAGGCCTGGTTCCCATGTTGGTAGTCAGAGCCCTGGTAGAAATGCCCAGCCCAACTCCCGGCCTGCTTTTCTTATGGCTCCTGGTCGGTTGTGCTGCAATTTTGGGCCATATCTTCCCTGTATATCTGAAATTCAAAGGCGGTAAAGGCGTTGCAACCAGCCTTGGCGTAGCATTTGGCCTTTGGCCGTACTATACAATTTGTGCGTTTTTTGCTTTTGTAATATGGGTAGGGGTTACGCTGATATGGCGATATGTCTCGCTTGCTTCGATTACTGCTTCTGTTGCTTTTCCTCTTGTTCTTGTTTTAGCAATAGTGCTCATACCGAGGTGGGATTTTGGTAATCTTTGGCCGTTACTTATCGCGGCGACGGCGATACCGCTGATGGTTATTATCCGACATCGAGAGAACATAAAAAGACTTATCGCCGGAACCGAAAACAAGGTCTTTAATCAATGAGCCTCAGCCGTGATAGCGCCTTGTATAGCAAGTTTTCAAATAGTTTTATATCCAAGGTTTGTTATTGCGAGGTAGTCGAAGGCGGCCGCATCAATCTGCGATTTACGAAAGATTGAGATTGCTTCACTTCGTTCGCAATGACGGAAAAGTAGAATTCCCGAAATAACACCCATAGGCGCAGTAAATAAATACAATTATATTAATCATCCGTCCGGCTCTTCAGCATACGGACTTTGTCATCCTCTATCAGCTTGCCGGTGGTTTTGTCCCATTTTCGTGTGCGGTAACTCAGGCGGTGCTCGCCATGACAATCTGTGCAGAACTTTTTACCCTCGCCTAATTTTGCCTTGGGATGGCAGCTCTTGCAGAAGTCGTTTATTTTTTCCGGTGGATACATAATATCTGGAGGTGTAATGTTATCTTCGTCGGAGCAGTGGGCATCGCAGGCGCCGTGGCACTGCTCGCAGCTGATGTTGGCCCGTGCGTGTGTAACAGCCAGGACCTCGTCCGAGAAATTTATATGGCAAACTTGGCAGCGGCTGTTGTCCGCAGCCGGTCCCGTTCCTTCATCCTCAAGCAATAGAGGTGGGTCTTCAAGCAGCAGCGGCTGCTCCTGCTTCTCCTTGACTTGTTGTTCACAGGCCACTATCGCTACAATTACTGTTGTCAACACGAGTATCCACAAACAATTCCTAAACTTGCTCACTAAAATCCCTTTCTTGTAAAGTTTATCCGGTTAGCACTAACCTTTGCACTATATATCAAAGCTTGTCAGTCTTCGATTGTTCTTACACGTACTCCCAGTTCTTCAGCCACTGGTAATTTGCCGGCAGGTTGGCCCACGCTTCGTCCATACTCTTCTTTAGCTCCTGTGCCTCGGCAATGTCCAGTTGTCGCCGCTCCTTTACAGCTTTTGCCATATTGTCCACCTGATGTGGGCTTATGAGTCCCGGTATCGGTGCCGTGATTGCGTCGTTGCATAGAATGTAGCGGATTGCGAGCCTTGCCCTGTGGTCGTCCTCTTCGGCGTGAGGGTCGTTTGGCGCGCTGCTGCCTTTAAATAGAGAATTACTGGCAAAAGGCTTGATACCGAAGACGCCTATATCGCACTTCTTGACAGCATCGAAGAGGCTCTCTTTCGGTGCGACATTGCTCTTGGCCGTGTACGGGAACAGAATCACCTCAAGCTGTGGAAAGTATTCTATCATCATTTTGTGCCACCTTCGGTCGTGCGAAGAGATGCCGATGAATCGGGCCTTACCTTGCTTTTTGGCTTTTTCCAGGGCCTCGACAAGCTCACACGATGTATTGAAGGTGTGTCTGCCGCCGGGCTCAAAGCAGGTGATGCGCCACAAATCGATATACTCCTGTTTCGAATCCCTCAGTAGTTCGTCGAGGCTCTCCAACAGCTTATTCGCCGTACGATAGTTTCCAAAACGAGGCTCCTTCGCTCCGTGAGACAGGGCCAAGTACATCTTGTCGCGTCGCCCGGCCAGGGCTTTACTGTATGCTTTAACCTCGTTGTCCCAGCATGCGTCGATATAGTTGATGCCAACCTCTATACATCGGGTGACGACATCGCGGCGGTTCTCATCAAAGTCCTGGTTCATCACGTTGACGCGTTTCCAGTGGCCGCCGAGGCACACGGCTGAGACCCAAAGGCCCGTCTTGCCCAGCCGCCGATACTCCATGTCCGGATTGTAACTCGGAGCTTTCCTGATGGCTGATTCAGTGCTCGCGCTCAAGCCCCGGCTTTTGCTGGACATTGCACTGACAATTACTCCCGCCGCTGCCAGTGAAGTATTGCGGATGAAAGTTCTGCGAGTAAGTTTATCGTCTTTCATTTCTAATCCTCACAATTTCATAGCGATTTTAACACTGTTCCTTATTCCAAGCGGGATTTTCCTAAATGAACAACTCTTAGCTCTGGTAATCTCAATTTAAGCTTAACTATGATAACACAATTCTATCACAGTGCCAAGTTCGTTTTCACCTTTTAGACAGGATTTGCAGGACAATAATTTTCGGGCATTTGCCTTTTTTGGGTAAGCTGTCATCGCAGCTTTTAACCGACTGCGAACCTATACGGCTGATGCCGGAATGATGCAAAGCATTCTCATAATGGAATCCCCCGTATTTTTGAATTGGTGTTCGCTGCCGGCAGGAACAAATATTACGTATTCGGGGCTGAACGGATGTTCCCGGCCCTCATAAATAAAAGTGCCCTGGCCCTCAAGCACAAACACTTCATGTTCATGCCGGTGTGTATGCAGCGGTGTGTGGCCGCCGGGTTGTAATTCAAACATACGCATCGCAAAGTTTTCAGCCCCATCATCTTTGGATATCAACCATCTTATGTCTACGTCTTTTGCTCCTTCTGCTTCTACGGCTACTTTTGTGATAGAACTGCTTTTTTCTATTTTCATCCCGTTAGACATTTTTTATCCCCTTACAGATTATTCCCCGTTAGAGATACACACTTCCTTATCATAGCAATGTCTAACGGGATTCATCTTTTATCCTTTTTAACTTTCACAAGGCTTTGTTTCGTGACCCGCACACTTAACCAAGTTTTTTGGCGAGGATTTGGGAAACGATTTTTGGATTGGCCTGTCCTTTTGTTTTTTGCATAACCTGGCCCAGCAGAAAACCCTGGGCTTTCTTGTTCTTTTTGCCGCCGCTTTTGACATCATCGACCGCTTTTGGATTTTCGGTAAGTACCTGGTCGACTATTGTCTCCAGCTCGCCTGCATCACTTTTCTGAATCAGGTTCAGTTCTTCTGCAATACTCCAGGGGTCTTTTTTAGTTTCGACCATATTTATAAAAATGGGTGATGAGGCACTGGCACTAATATCTCCGGCTTCGACGATATTGGCTAATTTTGCAACATTCTCGGCTTTGATGCCGAGTTCGGACACGCTGCAATTTCTTTCCTTTGCCAACCTTAATCCTTCCTGGGTGAGCAGATTACAAGCTCTTTTGGGATCGCATCCCTTAGCGACTATCTTCTCGAAAAGGTCGGATGTTAGGCGTTCTGCCGTTAAAACCCCTGCATCGTAATCGCTTAATTTATATTCATTGACATAACGCGTTTGTCTTTCAATCGGCAGTTCGCACAAACGGGAGCGGATATCATCGAGCCATTCGTTCGTAAATTCAACCGGAACGAGGTCGGGGTCGGGAAAGTACCTGTAATCGGGGGCCTCTTCCTTTTCTCTTTGCAGGACGGTCACTTCTCTGTCATCGTCCCATCCCCGTGTGGATTTATTTCCTGTTTCTATTGTTTTGCCGGTTTCAAGAAATTCGTCAATCTGTCTCTGGATTTCATAATTCACACTTTTTTCCAATGCCCGGAAGCTGTTGAGGTTTTTGACTTCAACTATAGGCGTTTTATATTCCTGGCCGTCTTTGGTGATGACCAGATTGATGTTCGGCTCAAAGCGCATATGGCCTTTCTGCATATCGGCTTCGGAAACACTTAGGTATCTGACCATTCGCTGCAATTCCACCGCCAAAGCCCGTACTTCGGCGGCACTGCTCATATCCGGCTCGGTGACGATTTCCAGTAATGGTGTTCCCGTCCTGTTCAAATCTACCTGTGAAAAATTTCCCGCCGGGTGCAGATTTTTGCCGGCATCTTCTTCGAGGTGCGCCCTGATGATTCCGATTCTTTTTGTTCGTCCCTCTTCAAGTGGTATTTCAATGAAGCCGTTAGAGCTGAGCGGCAAATCATACTGGCTTATCTGGTAGTTCTTGGGTAAATCGGGATAGTAATAGCTCTTTCTGTCCCACTTTGTATGCTCGGCTATTTCGCAATTAAGGGCCATCGCTGCCAGGACCGCATACTCTACCGCCTGCTTGTTCATCACCGGCAAGACGCCCGGCATGCCGAGGCAGACCGGACATACCCTGCTGTTAGGCGGTTGGCCGAACTCCACTGCGCAGCTACAAAACATTTTGCTTTTTGTACAAAGCTGGACGTGAATTTCCAATCCCACTATAACTTTGTACTGCAGTTCACTGCTCATTTCCGCTCTCAATTAATTAAGCTTGGTTTTCTTGTATGCCAGTCGGTTTGCATTTCGTACATTCTTGCAATTCGCAGGAGTTTGTCTTCGGTGAAGGCCGGTGAAAGAATTTGCAGGCCAATCGGTAGATCGCTTTCGTCAAATCCACATGGAATGCTGATACCCGGCACGCCTGCCAGGTTAGCTGCTATCGTGTAAATATCAGAGAGATACATTGTCAGCGGGTCGTCGACCTTTTCGCCGATTTTGAAGGCGGTTGTGGGTGAGACCGGCATTAAAATGGCCTCACATTTTTCAAAAGCGTGGGTGAAATCGGCGCGTATCAAATTTCTGACCTTGAGCGCTTTCAGATAATAAGCGTCATAATAGCCGCTGGATAGCGTATACGTTCCGAGCATTATTCGTCTCTTGACTTCTTTGCCAAAAGCCTCGGCCCGGGACTTGGAATAGACTTCGACATAGTCTGCCGCGTTTTCGCTGCGGTGCCCGTAGTGTACGCCGTCATACCGTGCCAGATTACTTGAGGCCTCGGCGGTAGCTATCACGTAGTAAGCGGCAATGGCATAATCCAGATGAGGCATCGTTATTTCTATTACCTCGGCCCCAAGATTTTTATAAATATCTATGGCATCAGCCAGGGCCTTTTGGACCTGCTGGTCGGCTCCGGTGACGAATTCCGGCACAACTGCTATTTTTAGTTTCTCTATCGGTTCGTCGAGCTTTTCAAGGTAATCACAAACAGGAGCAACCGCTTCGTCGACACTGGTGCTGTCCGCAGGGTCGTGACCGGCTATAACATTCATCATCAATGCTGCATCAGCTGCCGTGCGGGTTATTGGGCCGATTTGGTCCAGGCTGGAGCCATACGCCACGAGTCCAAATCGTGAGACCCTACCGTATGTTGGTTTTAGCCCCACGACACCACAGAAACCGGCTGGCTGGCGGATTGAGCCGCCCGTGTCAGAGCCGAGGGCAGCCAAGCACAGCCCCCCCACCACCGCGGCAGCCGAGCCGCCGCTGCTTCCACCCGGAACCCGGCTGTGGTCCCATGGATTCACTGTTTGCTTTAAGCCGGAATTCTCCGTGCTCGAACCCATCGCAAACTCATCCATATTTGTCTTGCCTACTATGACGGCATCAGCGGAGAGGAGTTTTTCGACGGCCGTGGCGTTGTAAGGTGCATGGAAATTTTCCAGTATCTTTGAGGCGCAGGTTGTAGCTCCAAAAGTGGTGCACATATTGTCTTTTACTGCAACCGGCACGCCTGCCAACCGCCCTACTTCCTGGCCGGCGGCTATCCGCTTATCAACTTCCGCTGCCTTTTCCAGCGCGCTGTCGTGGTAAGTGCTGATATAAGCGCCAATGGTCGGCTCTCGCTCCTCAATATTTTTGAAAATAGCGGTAGTTGCTTCAACGCTGCTGATTTGTCCGGCGGCTATCTTGTCACGCAACTGTATGGCACTCAGATTTTCCATCGCCGAAAATCACCTGTTATTTCGTCTTACTGGTTTTGCGATGTTCAAGGAACCAATCATAAAGCTCTTTGTTATTATAAGTTTCCGTCCAGGAGTCGTGACCGGCATTGGGATAAACCGTCAACTTGGCGTCACCGCCACGTGCCTTAATCGCATTGACCAACTCCTCAGATTGCTTCAATGGGACGACCGGATCTTTCCCGCCATGAAAGGCCCAAACAGGTACATCTTTTAGCCTGAATGCCATTATGCGATTGCCACCTCCGCAAATAGGCGCGACGGCGGCAAAACGCTCGGGATACTCAGCCGCCAAGGCCCATGTGCCGTACCCGCCCATGCTAAGACCCGTCAGATAAGTTCGCTCGGTGTCAACATTATACCTGGCCACGATGTCATCCAGCAGGTTGATCAGGACCTCATTCTTATCTGTCCACCAGTCGTCTTCGGGACACTGCGGCGACACAACAATGAAAGGAAAATCTTTTTGTTTTTCCACTATTTTCGGCGGACCGTGTACCTTTACCTTATTCAAATCGCTGCCGCGTTCCCCGGCACCGTGCAGAAATAGGAGCAAAGGCCAGCCCTGCTTATTTTTGCTGTAGCCTTCCGGTAAAAACAGCAGGTATTCACAGCTTAAGTTTTTCGTAATCGTCTTTTCAAATACCTGAGGATGCTGACCCGGCGCCAGAACTGGTTTTGATGTCATCTTCATTTTCTCCGTCTGTCCACAACCAACCAAAAACAAAGCCGCAAACATAAAACATGCTAATCGAATTGCCTTCATAGTTAAAAACCTCCTAATCTAATTGTGGGTGTAACAGAATGACAGTGAAGGTCCTGTCATTGCGAGCGAAGCGAAGCAATCTCGGTTCTAAAGTTAGAGATTGCCGCGTCGGCCTTCGGCCTCCTCGCAATGACATTTCCCATCGTTTTTTCATTTTGTTAGAGCTTTTTAGCTTAATGCTTAGGCTCCCGAACTATCATCGAGTATTTTCGGAACCTTGAAGAATTCTTCATCCCGCTGAGGTGCATTGGCCAGGGCCTTTTCGGTTCCGAGCGATTCTTTGACCGAATCTTCGCGAAAGACATTATTGATTGGCAGACAATGCGCCAGAGGCTCAACGCCAGTGGTGTCCAGCTCGTTCATTTTTTCCACGTAGTCAAGAATGGCGCTCAACTGGCCGGTAAATTCGGCGACTTCCGCTTCAGTCAATTCCAGGCGGGATAACCTGGCAACCTTTTTCACCTGGGCCTGGTCAATTTTCTTCGCCATTTTTCAATCCTTAAGATTCTTTGCTGCGCTCAGAATGACAATAATGTTCTAAATAAAAAGCGAGGCGTAGCCCGCCTCGCCATTGATGTTTCCAACCATAAAACGTTTTGTCAGTCACTTGCTTTTTCGGCGGGTTTGTAATCTCGCTTGGTCGGCTTTTCAATGAGCCCCATACGAATAGCTTTGGCTGAGACCTTGATTCTGCAAACCTTGCCATCAATAACCGCCCGCACCTTTTGTATATTCGGCTTAAACTTTCTCTTGGTAATGCCTGTTACCTTCCTGCCGACACCACCGAGGTGCTTGGCCTTACCACGCCGGGCGATACTCCTGCCGGCCACGGTTCGCTTGCCCGTAAAATAACATACTCTTGACATCCGATATACTCCTAATTTTTCATCTCGTTATTCATCTTTCGTAAGACAAACAGCGATTTATGAGCTAAAAATTTACAATTCGACACATATTACGTTTTTTCCGGAGAAATGCAAGCCCAAAGCCAAAATTTGCCGGGAAAACTTCTTACGGACATAATTTACTTGACATTATAACCAAATCCGATACATTACCAGGGAAAAGATCCAGAGGAATTTAAGTGGTGAAAATAC
>CAYVIT010000052.1:0-20752 GCA_964451425.1 uncultured Pirellulales bacterium | reverse complement strand
CCAACTTCCAGCTCCCCCGGACCACTGAAGACAGTCTTCGCCGATTCATTACCTTCTTTAAATACCGTATTTTTGAACAAATAACTCTTTTGGCGTTTCATAAGTTTTAATACCTATAGTTTCTTCATTTTCAGATCAATTCTTACTGCGAAAACCCGTCACCCAAAGGACTTGTTTATGTTCAATTCGTTTAGCGCGGATATCTTTGAAGTCGGCCTTACGGAGAGAACCTGTTAATTCCCTGCTGGTATAGTAGTTCTCATTCCATAACTTTTGGGCTAATGAGTTGCGCGGGAATTCAACAATGAGTACTTTGCCGCCTGGTCGCAAAACACGATGGGCCTCTTGCAAAATCGACTGAGAATTTTTCATCTCATGCAAAGCCCAAAATATTATCGCCGCGTCTATCGCCTCGTTTCGAATAAAACCAAGCCGAGCTGCATCCTTACGAATACAGCGAATACGTTTGATATTTTTGGTGATGTTTTGTTTATTGGGAAAACCGTTTGCAGAAATATCCACTCCTGTAACTTTTTGACCATAGGTCTCGGACAAGTACTGGGCAAGCTCACACGCGCCACAACCCAAATCAAGCACACGATAAGCTAAACGCAACTCTCGGCCGACACGTTGATACAAACGTGGTTTAATCTTGTCGTAAAAGTTATCACTTGGCTTCGTGGCTTTTATCATTTCTTTTCAGATACAAGAAGGACCTCTATCTTGACCTTTGTTTTTTTCAGAGCCAAAGAATTTTTCACGCCACCATAAAAAGTGTCCCCAGGGATTTCCAAGATTATGTTTCCCATCTTCTATCACACCTGGCCAGGAGTTAATTTCCTCCAGTAGTTGCGGGCAGGGTTTATCTTCGGCTAATAGTTCGTAGGCACATTTGATGAGTGCAAATTTCTTGTTCGCGTCAGGGTCATCCTGATTATGGTCAGGATGGCATTTCATTGATGCTCGCCTATATGCTTTCTTTAGCTGCTCTTTGCCTGCGTCCTCCTCGACTTCCAGAATCTTGCACGCAGCTTTGCGGGCCTCTAAATCAGCGGTTATCCGCTCCATGAATTCAAAATCATCTTTCATTTGACCGCGACCCTCGCATTGATTTTCTCGTATAGCTGTAAGAACTTTTGTTCGTAGCCGGGTAACGCATCAACTATTTTAATGCCCTGTGAATAAGCTTCTGCTACCAATCTATCATTCGGTATCTCAAGGAGAATTTCTATACCTTGCTGCTGACAATAGCGTACCACTCGGTCATCACCTATGTCGCAGCGGTTTATTGCAACAGCAAAGGCAAGCCCAAGCTCTCTTACCATCTCCACCGCGAGCTGGAGGTCATTTAAACCAAACGGCGTAGGCTCAGTGACCAGCAGAACAAAATCTGCTCCCTTAACCGCTTCGATAACAGGACATGATGTACCTGGTGGGACATCGATAATTACCGTACCATCGTTTATCGCCTTTCGTTTGACGTGTTTTATCAAGGCAGGGCTTTGGATGGCGCCAATATCGAGCCTGCCTGCGCCAAAATAGATTCCGTCCGCTATGCCAAATTCAGCTATTCCTATCTTGCGTTGTTTTTCCTTAATGGCGGCTTGCGGACAGATGGCCATACATCCACCGCAGGAATGACATAACTGTTCAAAAGTCATTACGGTATCTTTCAAACAAATTATGGCACTGTATTGGCAAAGCTGCCCACATTTGCCGCATCCATTGCATAATTCGGTGTCAACTTCCGGCACGCCAATCGTAACATTCTGAGTTTCTTTTATATCCGGCTTCAAAAATATGTGGCCGTTTGGTTCCTCAACATCACAGTCAAGATACTGCACAGTTTTACCCATTCGAACAATTGAACAGGCAAGGTTTGTTGCAATAGTTGTTTTGCCTGTTCCACCTTTACCGCTGGCAATTGCAATTTTCATATCAAGAATAGTCCTCTGCAATATTATTGGATTTATCCCAATCGAACCTGTCTTTTGCAAACCAGCCATGTTGAGGCAAAGAATCAAAACAGACCGGTTCCGGATTACGCCATTGATTTCCCTGTAATATATGCCACCTTGTGTACCGATTCATCGGCGAAGCAGTCTTGTCTATTCTGTAACCATCCGGATGGAAACCAACGGTAATTTCTGCTGCATTAAATGTCTGATCCATCATACATTTCCACTATATGTTTTCATTAAAGCGTTTCCGAATATACTGACTGTAGATAGCCGCCGCGGGATTGTGAGCCAATACCCTGTCCTTGGCAATAAGCGTTGTTACAGGAGCTTCTGAGGCCTTCGCAAAAATAGCATCGTGTCCAACGCAAAGCCCGCATAAGACATTAAGCTGCGTTTTTGCGTCGTTTAGCAGCTGCGCCTGGCCGGCCGGGTTACACATAACTTCTTGGCCTTCTGATGAAATCTGTGGCAAATCAAAATCCTTCTTGTCAATTCCGCAAACTTTACAGCACACAGACACTACTTCAAAATGCTTCGAAAGAATTTCATCGATAATCTTTGCTTCTTCACTCAGCCCGATGCAAAAAGCAAGGCCAATTTTTTGGCAGCCTAATTCCTTTGCAAACAATATTACCTCGCCCAATCGCGTTTCTTTGCTATAATACCTTGCCTCAATTGTTGAAGCGACCCTGTGTAATTCTGCTATTTGGCTGTTCTGATATAATTGCTTATGGTTACCTGCCTGCGAAAAGCAATCCTTGCCATCGCGACATTCTTTACTCTCGCACCGTCCGCATCGTGGTGATATAGTTCTTCCCACTTAGTTACTCCTTTGGTTTGTTTTCGTCATCAACGAATACTACTTTTGCCTGCAAATCTTTTGCTTTGTCAGCAGGAACCTGACAATAGGATAAGATAATAACTTTATCGCCGACCGTGCCTCGTCTTGCTGCTGGCCCATTTAAGAGTACAGTGCCCGATCCTCGCGGTGCTGCAATGGCATAAGTTATAAAACGCTCACCGTTGTTAATATTCAGTACGTGAACCTGCTCACTCGGCAATATATCTGCTTTTTCAAGAAGCTTCTCATCAATGGTGACACTTCCTTCGTAGTCCAGCTCTGTTCCGGTCAACGTTGCTCTATGGATCTTTGATTTCAGCATAAATCGTTGCATCTTTTCAACTTCCCTATCAATGCCATCTTTTTTTAATGCTGAATGCGTGGTTATTGAGATTCCTCTTCTTCACTACCCATTGACTCTTTTCCATAAATCTTCAGCACAACTCACCCACACATTGGCTCTGGGCTGGGGGGAAAGTTCAGGATGGGTACTATAATGAAAACTTAGTATATCATACAAGGTAAATTTCTTAAGTATAGCTTGGGCTATTTCATCCACATGACCAGCCAGATTAATATCTCCTACCGCCTGAGCACCGAGAAGCGTTAGATCATCTTCTTTGAAAATCAACTTTGATTTTACTGGTTTTGATCCGGGTATCATGGAGTATATGCTTGTTGTCTCACCATGACCGACCAAATAGCTTATCCCTCTACCCTTAAGATACTTCTCGGTGAGCCCAGCCATACCAAAAGAGAGATCAAACACCTTGGTCGCCGAAGGATTTACTACGCCAGGGTAAATTCTGTTTCCACCTAAAGCATTTATCGCGGCTACTTTTGCCTCTACAACAGCATTACCGCCTAATCTGCCTGGAAAATGATCTTCGGTTATTGCAGAAACTGCATTTATCACATCACCTGCAGCGTAGACGTCTTCCACAGAGGTTTTCATGTACTCATCAACTTCAACTCCCCCTTTATCGGCTTTAATGCCGGCTTCCAACGCCAGATCAATCGCCGGCTTTACCCCTATGGCTAAAATCACCGCATCAGCAGGGACCTCTTTACCACTATCCAGAATCACTGTCTCAACTGCATCTTCTCCAGTAAACTCAACCACTTTGCTTTTGGTATAGCAACTGATGTCATTTCTTTTCAGTTCCTTTTCGGCAAGGATACAGAACTCATCGTCCAAAGAAGCTTCCAAAAGGTGATCCAAAAGCTCGATTATCGTTACGTTCAAGCCTCCTCTTTTTCTGATTAGATAACCGAACTCAGCGCCAATGTATCCTCCTCCTACAATGACTACATTCTTTGTTTCAGGCAGATCCAACACAACCTCTAATTCTGCTATATCTTCTGTTTTTCTTAAGGTAAATATATTTTTAAGCTCGACTCCTGGAATTGGCGGCTTAACTGGTTCAGCCCCAGTGAGTAAGAATAGCTTCTTATATTTGAATCTGTCGTTGAGGCAAGTGACTATCTTATCTTTAGGTTCAATACGTTTGACTTGGTCAATAAACAACTCAGAGTCAAACTGGGTGAGAAACTGCTCAGGAATGATAACCTTTTCCAATGTCGTACTTCTGTCTAAAACATAAGGCATAGCACAGTGATTTATCATCGATTTATCTTCTCTTATCAATCCAATACTTGCATCTGGATTCATAATCCGGGACATCTTATTGCAATTTCTCATTGCCGGACCCCCTCCAATCATGAGCACGTCAAATTCTTTTGTTCCCATATCTATTCTCCATTAGCTTTGACTAAACAGGATTTCGCATTTTATACATGAGGTTGCCCTAAGAACTCGTATATGGATCAGTTATTTTAGTTTAAACCTGGCTGGTTGTATAGCAAAGTCCGGGGGCTTAGGCCTTTTCGCTTAAAAACTTGGCGCGTAAAAAGCAAGGGCCTAATGGAATTTATTTACCAACTTTCTTCTGCGCAAGTACGATGGCCTCATTGGGACATTCCATAACACAGACGGCACAACCGGTGCAGGCCTCCGCATTGACAATAGCCTGTCCATTTACCTTGATGGCATTTGCCGGGCATACATCGGCACAGATACCACAGCCTGTACATTTCTCAGAATCAACAACTGCGACAGCTTTACGACCGCTTTCAAGCTGAGTTATTCTATTGTTTAACTGGCGCTTCTGTTGTTCAAGCATCTCTGCCTGTTGCTTTAGAGCAGCCAGTTCCTGCTCAGGGATCTGTCCTCCAGCATCTTGTGGAAAACCTGCAGCGGGACTAACCGTCGGAGCATCCACCGGCATACCCATACCACGTCCCATTCCACCACCGCGGCCCATACCTTTGCCCATGCCGCGTCCCATTCCACCGCCGCGACCCATACCTCGGCCCATACCACGTCCGCCACCCATACCTGAACCCATTCCCGAACCTGTGCCTTGACCCATCGGGCTGGTCATCGGTTGGTTGGTTGCCGTTGGGCTTGGTGCTGCTGCATCTATGCCAAAGTGGCTGGCCACATTTGGCCCTGAAGAAGAAGAGAAAGCCCCTGTTTTGAATTGCTCGACGGCATTACGTACCACTCCGCTGACACCAACGATAACCTGTATGCCTGCCTGACCAAAGACGTTAAATGCGTTAGGCCCGCAGTTGCCGGTCAATACAGTTGTTACGCCTTTTTCCGACATCAACTGAGCGGACTGAATCCCCGCACCACCGCCGAGAGCAATATTGGGATTCTCGATAGATTCATACTGCATTGTGTCGGTGTCAATAATCAAAAAATAGGGACACCGACCAAACCGGGCCTCCACATTGTCGTCAAGCGTGGGGCCTGTTGAAGTCACTGCGATTTTCATAAAATATCCTTTCTAAGAAAGTCCGCACGTTCCGGTTGGGCAGGAACCGCTTCCTTGACTGCTTTGCCCAACGGAAAAAGCTGAAAACAATCTTTGCATATCTGAACTCCCACATTTTTCACAGACGTGCTTGCTTTTACTGCTGCTTTTTTCTAAGAACTCGGTCTTTTGCCCACATTTATTGCATTTGTATTCAAATATTGGCATTGTTATACCTCCTTCAAAGCATAAGATTTACTGCCCTACAGGCAGACATTATCCCTTTGAAAGCTCAAAAACTGTAAAAACACAGGTCTTTAGCTGAGGGTTTCTTACTTTTTACTGCTTTTCTGGCTCTCGATTTCTTCTATACGCTTTTTGATTCCGTCAAGGCTATCTTCAAGATATTCTGCTTGACCTTTCAGGCCGTCCAGCTCCTGCTGAGGTGTAATCGCTGGAGCAAACGGTGCACCGCCATAAGCGTATGTGTTCACAGCCCCGCCATAAGCATAAGGGCTTACGCTACCTCCCCAGGCAGGCATGCCGTATCCAGCTCCGGCCCAACCAAAACCTCGACCTCGGCCAAAACCGCCGCCTCGGAAACCTCGGCCCCAGCCACCGTAGCCACGGCCACCAACAGGATTGGCAAAACCTGGCACCGGATAACCTGCGCAAAAACCTGCAGCTCTTCCTGTCATTGGTCCCATACCACCAGGACCTGTTCCATCTCCACCTGGCATAGTAATTCTCCTTTCAAAAAAAATGTTAACCTCTTGTACTACTTTGCGAAGTACTTGCTACGTAGCACGAGTCATTTTCGTACCACACTTAGGACAATTTTTTGCATTACAAGGCTGCCCGGCGGCATGAGCAACCGTTGCTCCGCAGTTCGGGCATACACAACCTCCACCCGGCCCTGCTGCAAATGGCCCACCCATTCTGCCTCTACCTTGGCCTTGACCTCTGCCCATACCCCTGCCGGTCCCGGCTCCCTGGCCTCCCGGCCCTGTTCCATCGCCTCTTGGCATAATATCCATCCTTTCTGCGATTAAACGCTAATTAAAGTCTACCACCAAATCCATCTGCCTGTGCTCCAGCATCGGAAGCCGGTTCTACCTATAACAGGCTTCATATATCCCTGCACCAGCTAATCCGCACAAAAACCAGCATCTCTTCCTCAGATACCCTGCTTGATCGGAATCAGGACAACATTACGGAATTCCTTTGGCGAGCCTTCCGACTGCAGACATATCTTGCCCGGCGTCTCCTCGCATTCGGTGGCGCTGTTCTGGAGGAGGCGATTGACGTAAATTCTCAGGTCGCCGCCGTTCATACAGACCTCGTAATCGTTCCACTGGCCGAGCGGCTTTTCGTTCGACGGATGCATCTTCGGGGTGTGACGGCCCCTGGTACGAGCGGGGTCGGTTTTCATCGAGAAGCTGTCGATGTTAAAGATATCGCCCATGCTGCCGGACATACCCTGGGCCTCGATTGACTTGGGCCAGACCTTGTCGGGGCCGGTCATTCGCACCAACAGGCCGCTGTTGCCCGGCTTTATGTGCCGCATCTGCAGGCGAACGACGTAGTTTGCATAGTCTTTCTTCGTGCGGATATAGCCGGCGGGCCTGCCCGTTACAGCCATCGCGCCGTCTTTGACGGCGAAAGTGTTCTTGAGAGAATCACTGGAGAAGGTCCAGCCGGTAAGGTCTGTGCCATTGAAGAGTCGGACGGCCTTGCCGTAATTTTCCGGCAGATGTTTTATGTAAATGTCCTTGAATTCGACGACCATCGGCGGGCCCGCGTGGATTTGCAGCGCAAGCAGTCCTTCCAGTGCGGCGCCTTTATTGTCCCTCGGGTCGTCAGGGTTGGTCACGCGGTCGTTGTCAATAAGCTCTATAGTAGGGTATCCGTTGAGGTAATGCAGGATGTGGTTGCCCCGTGCAATGATGGTGTATTCGTTCCAGTCCTTGTCCTTGTAGTAGACGGCCTTTTTCAGTGCCTCGACGTCGGAGACCTTGCCAACGACTTTCTTGTTGCCCTGCTCGTCGATGACCATCATATCGCCGACGTTAACCAGCCCGCCCCGGCCTCGCTCGTGATAGAGAAAGCCCACTTTGCCTGGTGCGTTTTGTACTTCTGCCTGATAGCCGGAGATGACCCATTTGTTGACTTCTTTGCTGCGGTACTGAACGCCGGAGTTGCCGTTCTGGATGCGGAATTTGATTTTGAGGATGAAGTTCTTGACCTTTCCGTCCCGCCAGATGCAGAACGTATTGCCGCGGGCGGGATTTTCCTCCGTGGTCTGCCCGCGGATTACTTCGTCCTTTACCGACCACAGCCGCGGGTCACCATCCCAGCCGGTCAGGTCCTTGCCGTTAAAAATGCTTACGAAGCCAGGCTCAGGATTTCGGGCACTCTGGGGCGCCGCTGCTAAGGCATCAACTGCCATCACAACAATCCCAACCAGCATACAAACTACAATTAACCTTTTCATTTGTTTTACTCCTTACTTTTGTTTGAGCCAACTCAACGAGCCAAATATGCCGGCCCATCATATTAATATTGCACATTCGGTGGGTCTTTTACCTTGCGACCGGCAGCCCAGTACATTGCCCGAACCACAAGCTGCTGGAAGTGTGGATTGCTCCACGCCTCGCGGCCGTGACCATTGCCGGTATAAAAAACCCTGCCTCTGCCGTAAAACGATACCCAACTCATCGATTGCCTTTCGTTACCGCGATTCATTCGGGTCAACGAGCGCATCTGCGCATTACGGTGGTAGTTGTGACAGTAAGTCTCATCTTCGATTTCGAAATCCTTTAGGCCCTTGGTAATAGGATGGTCATGGTCGTAGATATATACAGTGTATTTGCCAGCTCCATGTCCCGCGAAACGACCACCGACCATTTCCCAGTAGCGGTCGGCGTTTTTGAATGAGTCGCTGGCACTATGAATACCCACAAATCCGCCGCCTTTCTCGATGAAATCGCATAATCCTTCTTCTTGCTCCTTCGCAAGTTCCATCCCGGTGGTATAGACCGCAATGATATCAAAGTCCTTGATACGTTCCTTCAGGTCATCCAGGTTTTCGGTAAAGGTCACCTCAAAGTCATTGGTTTGTTCCATTACCGCTTTAAGAATAGGCGTGTTGTTTTTCCAATCATGAACACCGCCGCCGCGGAGAAACATTACCTTAATTTTACCCTTTGTTGCCGCTACCCCCAATGCTCCTGCCGCCAGCACAGCGGCCAGGGCCACACAAATCAAAACTAAAATCCCCTTTTTCGTTATCCACTTCCTTCGCGAGTTGCTCTCACGCTCTCTTCCCAATAAACCCACTCTTATCCGTTCCATTTTTCAACCTCTTTTCCTAAATTAACCTCTCGTCATTCTCGTGCCACATTCCGGGTAGCTCTTCTCACTACAGGGTACACCAGCCATGTTGGTATGGGCACAGTTCGGGCACACACAAATTCCGCCTGGTACTGCTGCAAATGGTTCATCCACTTCGCCTTTACCATCTTGCCGTTCCACAGCTCGACCGGCACGGCGCCGCCAGCCAACCACACCTGTACTATATCCTCTTGGCATCATATGCCTGCTTTCTGCAATTAACGAATTACTTTACTACCAAAACCGCCTGCCTCCGCCGCGACCGCGGCCCCATCCCCGACCGAAGCCTCGACCGAAGCCTCGGCCAAAGCCTCTGCGAAGCCACGGATGGCCCCAGCCGCCATAAGGCATTCCATAGCCGGCACCATAGAAACCGGCTCTACCCATAACAGGATTCATATAACCCGGCACAGGGAAACCCGCACAGTAACCGGCAGCTCTTCCTGTCATTGGTCCTAACCCTGCAGGGCCTGTTCCATTTCCAAATGGCATACTAATCACCTCCTTTCCAGTATTTTCAAAATTCCCATTTATTTGACCAATGGGCACATTCTGTAATCCCGCAAAACCTTTTACCTGGCCCGGATTTATTTCGGAAGTTGTCAAAACACAAAACCCGAGCCCTCGCCCTGTCATCGGGCCTTGACCTAACGGCCCCGTACCATCAAATCTTGGCATTTATTTGACCTCCTTAACTAAATCCACAATACCGTTAAATGATTTGTTCTTTCGTAAAATCATCTCACCAACTGTACAACCAAGATCCCTGGCAATGACCGGGCACTTGGCCTTTAGTATGAAAAATATCTTCTTATCTGCATCGCTGAGAGTCTCGTAATTTCCTTGTCCCTTTGCTACGATCAAATCAGCATCTTCAAAACGGGCCCGGAAAGTTTGTGAACAGGTTTCCAGAATCGTACCCGGTGCATCTGAGCCGTTATCAATCACTTCTACAATTCGAGTTAAGCCGGCAACATCGGCATCTTCGATCGTTGCGTCATTTATGACAGGCCTGCCTTTGACAACCACTGTAACTTTTTCGGCAGGCAATTGCTCAATCAGCAAACGGTCAAAAACAATCTCGCCGGCATTATCAGCCAAATACAGGATTTTTTCTGCTCGGCTCACTGCATTTCTAAATCCTTCTACCTGTTGATTGTCAAAATCTGCTGTCAGACAATCTCTAATTATTCTTTCAATATCAGATTCCTTTATTGACGTTTTAACGCCCAAATCGATGATATTTCCCGCAATAGCCAGCCGAACGGCTGTTTCCAATGGGTCTTCAGATGTCCTGACGCGTTCTTCTAATTCAGCACATAGTCGTAAAGCCAAACGGTTAAATCGCTGCTTTAATTCGCGATACGGGTCGGTGTTATCGATGAGTTTCCGAATCAATCGGTGTATCTGCCGGCCAATTGCCGGCGGGCTCTGGCTCATATCTAAATCAGCCGCCAAGCGAAGAACCTCTCGCACCACCTTTTCGTGAATCTGCTCATCGTCAGTAACCAATCTTGCTGAATCAAGTGCCTGACGAACAAAACAAGGAATACAATCTAAAAAAATCCGCATAACGTTACTACCTAAATGAAAGTCCAAACTCTAAATCCAATGTCCTTCAACATTAGCTCCGTCTACTTCTTTTAGTTTACCCGCTCTGAATGAGTCGAGTGCCTGTTGAACCGTTTGACTCTCAGCAAGGAATATTTTTACACCTGCTGTGTTGAGTGTCTTAAAAGCATTCGGACCCACATTGCCGGTTATCGCTACCTCTACATCGAGATTAGCTATATTTTGTCCTGTTTGAATTCCCGCCCCCTGGACAGCGTTCAAATTCACAACATTGTCATGAGCAGCAAAATCATCTGTTTGACTGTCAAAAATGATTATCCATCTTGCCCGCCCGAATCTAAGGTCAACTTCGCTTGAAAGTTCTTTACCCTGTGCTGTTATTGCTATCTTCATTTTTTCTTCCTTTCCTTGCCCTGCTTAGACTCTGTCCCTGTCGGTTGCGCGAAACCGTTATGGATAGCTCAATCAATTTATTTCTTATCGTCGGGTGCCTCGCCATTGACACCTCCGCCTGCCACGACCAAAACCTTCCCGCGCACCGGTCCAGTATCCTGGCATAGTAAACTCTGGTTTCACCAATTGGCCGGTTAAATATGCCTGCAACACATCATCAACCCGGCCGGTCACAAAGGCCAATACTTCCGTTCCAGAAGCTGCAACCATACAGGCCAGCGCCCGTGAAATCGCTCCACATATCAGCACATCCACTCCAAGATTTTTCAAACTGCCTGCCCGCTGCGGCAGCGATTCGGCTTTCAGCTCAACTTCAGACCGACTAATATCTTTGCCGTTTTCGATTTCCACCAGCAAAAGCCTGTGGGCAAAGTCGAACACGTTCGAAACACAATCATTCCATACTGGTATCGCTATCTTCATAAACAGACCTTTCAAGGGTGTAGTAAGCAACTGATATGCCAGAAAAGTCGACAGGAATGATAAAAAAGCATAACCTTATCATTCATAGGGAGTTATAAGCAGCCAGAAATGCTTCGTATTTGTGAAAAAGAGGTGTCGATAGCTGCAAATTGCAACACTTGCGTAAGTTCTGCCGTTGCAAAACACCGTAATTCCCCAACAAATCCACTTCTTTAAGTTGTTTATAATATCCCTACTCAGAATAGGTTTCAGGTGTGATATTGTACGTTTTCATCTTGCGAAAGAGCGTGCTTTTGTTGATTCCGAGCTGCTTAGCTGCTGCTGTTTTATTACCTTTGTTCCGCCGCAGAGCTTGGGTTATCAGAATAATCTCCATTTGCTTAATAGTTGCAGGTTCGCTACCCTTTGTCGATTTTGCCCTGGAAGCTGGGCGAACTGATGCGGGCAGATGTTTGACTTCTATAATCTCACCCTCACAGAGGACAAAGCAGTGCTCAATAATGTTCTCAAGTTCACGAACATTGCCGGGGTAATCATAGGCGCAAAGAATCGCTGTTACTTCATTTGTAATGCAGCAGATATTCTTGTTGTGCAGACTTTTAAATCGACTTATAAAATGGTCTACCAACAGCGGAACATCTTCCTTTCTGTCTCTTAGTGGAGGCAATTCTAATTTCATCACGTTGACTCTGTAATACAAATCATCCCTGAATTTGCCTTGTTGGACTAACTGGTCGAGCTTTTTGTTGGTTGCTGTAATGATACGCACATCAGCCTTAACCGAAGAGACACCCCCTACTGGCTCATAAGTCTTTTCCTGCAGGACACGAAGCAGTCGTACCTGCATAGCCGATGATATGTCGCCAATCTCATCTAAGAATATTGTACCGCCTTGGGCTAAAGCGAATCGGCCGGGTTTATCCTTTTTAGCATCAGTAAACGCGCCGGCCTTATAACCGAATAATTCAGATTCCAAAAGGGTATCAGGTAAGCTGGCGCAATTAACCGCAACAAAAGGCTTATCCTTGCGGAAGCTAAGGTTATGAATCGCCCGAGCGAAAAGCTCCTTGCCTGTTCCACTTTCACCTTCTATTAAAACTGTAGTATTACTTTCAGCAATATTTGGTAGAACAGCAAAGAGATTTTGCATTTTATGACTTTGGCTGATTATGTCCTCACAAGAGTATCGGCCATCGATTTCCTTGCGAAGCTGCTCGATCATGCTCATATCACGAAACGTTTCAACTCCGCCGATGACCTTACCACTGCCATCCTTCAACAAAGCTGTAGATATAGCAACTGCTCGTTTTTTGCCCTGGGCGTCAATGATATGGACCACTTTATTCATTATAGGTTTGCCGCTTTCCATTGTTGCCGCCAGGGTACAGTCGTTTTCACATACATCCGCCCGAAAAACATCCCTACAATGTTGGCCGATAGCCTTTGTGCGCTGGATACCGGTAATCTCCTCTGCCGCACGATTAAAAGAGGTAATCCGCCAATCCATATCAACCGTGAAAACACCTTCACGTATCGAATCGAGAATAACATTTTGTTCTTTCGGTTGCGTTCTACCTGCCATAAATTATTTGTACCACAAAAAAGCATCCTTCGCAACCATTGTGACAAATTAACTTGGACGAGAAATCCTGCCAAAAGGACTTGCATAATCGGGTGGATTCAGGTATTCTGGAACGAGATAAACTCAGAAGCATAGTTGAGCAGAGTTTTCCTGGAGATTCCAAGAAAAACGAATGAAAGCTAAAGTTATGGTTGTCAGGATATTATTAGGCGTGCTTATTGGAGGAGCAATCGGTGCTCTTCTGGGTTATTTCGGCAAGTGCTCGTCCGGCACTTGTCCACTGACGGCAAATCCTTACCGTGGGGCGATTTACGGCGCGGTGATGGGAGCTTTACTGGCCTCGGCGTTTTCGCGAACACCTAAAGAGAAGGAGGGAAGTTCCAACATTATCCACATCGAGAGCCAGACCGGTTTCAAAACCAACGTGCTTGACACACCTGGGATTTGTCTCGTGGATTTATTCTCCAATCGCTGCCCTCCCTGCAGGCTTCTGGCTCCAACCATATCGTCACTGGCTGATAGGTATGCCGGCACGGTCACCGTGTGTAAGGTAGATGTCGACCGGGTTCCCGCGGTAGCACAGCGATATGGAATTAGGGCAATCCCTACGGTTTTGATTATCAGCAACGGCAAAGAGGTAAAGCGTCTGGTAGGACTGCGAACCGAAGCTGAGTATGTTGCTTTATTGGACAAGCTAACCGACGAAACTAAATAGCAGGTATCGAACTAAGAAATATTATATCTCGCTGCAAACCACACGCACCTGCTGGAAATGCTTAGCAAAGCACAAACGAGATTTCTTCAAACCGCAGATGCAACCGTACTTACCTTACGCTTTAGCGGCTCGACTTACGGGCATATAATATGGCAAACGAGCAAGGTCCATCGCAATATCGATGATTATTACTTTCAGTTTTTTACGGCTTGTTTTATGGCATGGCGAAAAACTCAAGATACCCATAACGCCCGCCTTAACGAGAGCATCAAATGTTTCCTGAGCAGACTCGCAAGGAACAGTAATAATCCCAAGGTCAATTTTTCTTTTCTGCAAAGTCTGGATTTTTGAAACATCCTCGACCGTGATATTTGCTACCTTTTGCCCAATTCTTTGAGGGTCATTATCGAATGCGGCAGCAATCTCGAACCCATATATTCTAAATCCGGGATATGCCAGAACAGCCGAGCCCAGATTGCCTACGCCCACCAAAGCTGCCTTGTGAACCACATTGAGTTTGAGAATTTTTCTAATTTCCTTTATGAGTCTGTCGATATCATAGCCCATACCGGGTGTACCAAAGCCGCCAAAATAAGAAAAGTCCTTCCTTATCTGCCAGTGATTAACCCCAAGAAAATCAGCTAAATTATGGCTGGATATATTCTTGTGTCCTTGTTCTAATAAAGACAGCAAGCCTCGAAGGTAAATCGGCAGCCGTCGAACAGCTTCATCCGGAATTTTATGATACCTCATAAACCACCCTATTCATTGCTTCGTCCTATGTTCACATAACAAAAGAGTTTATGACGACTGTTGTGTCTGTCAAGGATATTCATATATTCATATATTCAGATATTCAAATAAATTCAAAAAATTTTTGTTGACAAAACCAATGATAAGGTGAAAATTGCGTTTTCTTGTGAAAGTGTACACAAATAGACAGTTAAAAAATTTGGATTTGTAAATGCAACGGGTTGTTTACCCAACATCTGAAAAGGTAAAAGGTTTCACCTGGCTTTGGGCGCTCTCTTTCGCCTTATGGTTGGCTTTGAGTTCGAAATTAGACTGGCCGGAGCTGATTACCGGCGGTGTGGTTTGCCTGATTGTCTCCCTTTTCGCAGCTCATATTTACTCAAAGCTGGGTTTGCCGCCGCTAAGTATAAAGAGAATTTTATTTTTCCTCGTGTACATAATTGTGCTTTTCTGGGAGATAATCAAGGCCAATTTCGACGTTGCTTATCGGATTCTCCACCCCCAAATGCCCATAAAACCGGGTATCGTGGTCATTAAAACGTCGCTTAAATCCGATATTGGAAAGTTAATTTTAGCCAATTCCATTACCCTAACTCCCGGCACGTTTACATTGGATGTTATCGACGATGAGCTCCTTATTCACTGGATAAACGTAAAGACCGAAGATATTGATGAAGCAACAAGCCTGATAGGCCAGAGATTTGAGAAATATTTAAGGGTGATATTCTCATGAATCCCGTTAGATAAGTATTTGAGTTATAGAGAAGTAAGGCAGGTTTATTATCTAACGGGGTAAACCAAGAAAGTTATTAGAATTCTCATGGATAATCAAGAAATGTAAGATTGAGGTTCAGCAGTGGGAGTAAACTACGAGAAAGTCAGCGAAACATTGAAGGCCCTTGGGCATCCGGCGCGATTAAAGATGGTGGCCGGCCTTCTCAAGGACGAATGTAATGTTGCCCAGATCCAGAAGGTATTGGGGCTGCCTCAATCTACCATTTCGCAGCATCTTAGGATATTGAAAAATGCAGGTATCATTAAAGGCAGAAGAGAAGGAACGAAAACATGCTACAGGGTGATTGATGCGCGGGTAAGAAAAATTGTGAAAATAATTAAAAGGAAATAATTTTTTTAGGGCCTTTAATCATATTATTCATATATTCAGATAAGTCAATAAATTATGGCGTTTAATATTAGCGACATTGTTTTTCTTGCAGTCATAGTGGCTGGTGTTGTTTTGTGCCTTTTACGTATGCTCAAAGGCCCAACCGCCCCGGACCGTGCGGTAGCGGTGGATACCATAGCTACGATTACCACCGCTTTGCTTGTCCTTTTGGGTTCTATTTTTGAAAGATATGTTTATTTGGATGTCGCTTTGGTTTATGCGGTTCTAACCTTCATCGGTTCAGTTGCTATTGCAAGATTTTTGGAAAAGGGAATTTAAGTGCTGTTAGCAGGAACTATCGTTACAGGAATCGGGACAATATTCCTCTTTTTGGGAAGCCTGGGTATATTGAGAATGCCCGATGTCTACAACCGTCTGCAGGCAGGAACAAAGTGTACAACCCTGGGAGCTTTCTTGACCATCATTGGCGTTGGGATAATGCAACCCGATTGGTTGCCGAAGACGCTGGTTATTGCCTTGTTTATCCTTATCACCAATCCTATCTCTAACCATGCCTTGGGACGAGCGTCTCGCAAAAGTGGTGTTTCTTTATGTGATAAAAGCGTTGTGGATAAGGCCGAGGAGTTTGCTGAATTCAAGGAAAAGGAATGATTTTTATTGTTTCATTTTTGGTAGTTTTGATGCTTGTAGGAGCTTTCGCAGCATCCATTTTTAAAGACCTAATTAGCGCGGTAATTGCCGCGGCATTGGTAAGTTTAATTGCTTCCATACTTTTCTATTTTCTTCAAGCCCCCGATGTAGCGATGGCTGAGGCTTCCATCGGTGCGGCATTAACGGCGGCCATCTTTATTATTGCTATCACCAGAACAAAGAGGCACGAAGAATGAGAAGGATAATCAGCATCCTTTTATTAGTAATAGTAGCCTTGGGAATTAGCCTGTCACTGGCAAAGATTCCTTTTGGTACGCCTAAGACAAAGGTAGGCAGGTATTATATTAACAAAGGTATAAAAGAAACCGGGGCTGCCAATATAGTCACCTCAGTTGTGGTAAATTACCGTGGTTTTGATACCTTGGGCGAGGTTACGGTTTTATTCATTGCTGCAATCGGTTTAGGCGCGGTGCTAACAGCCAGCGGAAGAGAAAAAATGAGAAAAACGGAGCCGGCCAGCATGGTCCTCTATACCGGATGCAGGCTTTTGTTTCCCCTTATTATCATTTTCGGTACCTATATCTTTATCCACGGACACCTCACCCCCGGAGGAGGCTTTCAGGGAGGAGCGATCATTGCCTCCGGCTTTCTTTTAATTTATCTGGGCTGCCGGGAAAGAAGAATTAGTCGGCTCGCATCTAATCTTGCAGAGTCTTTAGGTGGCCTGCTCTTTGTGGTTATAGGCCTGTTTGGTTTAGTTTCTGGCGGCTATTTCCTTTCGAACTTTTTGCCTAAGGGAACAGCGAATGAACTCTTTAGTGCCGGCATTATCCCCATTATTTATATTGCCATCGGATTTAAAGTAGGTTCAGAATTAACCGGTATTATTGACAACCTGATTGAGGAAAGTTGACGACACGATGGGTTTTTTGAACAGTTACATTTATTATATAGGAGCCTTTGGACTTATATTGGTCGGGCTTTATATTATTCTGGTTAAACACAACCTTATTAAAGTCATCATTGGTCTCGGCATCCTGGATACAGGAGTAAACCTGTTTCTCATTTCCGTTGGCTACATTACAAAAGGAACTGCTCCAATTTTTTCGAGGCCCGGGATAGACTCCGAGCGTATGGTCGACCCGGTGCCGCAGGCATTGGTTCTGACAGCTATCGTAATTGGCGTAGCAGTCTTGGCATTGGCCCTTTCATTGGCTATTAGATTATATCAGCATTACGGGACACTTAACCTTCGTAAAATAAGGGAGCAGAAATGGTAAATCCGGTACTTCTTATTGCAGTACCTTTGGGTTTGGCTTTTGCCATTCCTCTATTTGCTCTTTTTTGGAAAGCTGCGGCTAAATACGTTCCGCCGGTAGCGTTTGCCTTCAACCTTGTTATTTCCCTACTACTGCTTCCCAAAGTGTTGGAAAATCCTGTAATTGTTTCCATCGGTGGCTGGCAACCTCCGTTCTGTATTAATCTGGTAGCCGGCCCGGTCGGCGTGCTGTTTTCTATTATCATTGCTTTAGTAGGTCTTCTGGTTTCTATCTATGCATTGGATTACATCAAAGAAGGTGCTGCCGAGAAGTACCATATGCTTTATCTTTTGCTTCTTACCGGAGCCACTGGCGTTGTTCTCACAGGGGATATATTCAACCTTTTTGTCTTCTTTGAGATTCTCTGTATTTCGTCCTATGCCCTCGTAGCTTATACAGCAAACAAAGCTGGATTTGAATCAGCTATTAAATATCTAATTCAGGGTGCGGTTGGTTCAAGCCTTTTGCTTATAGGTGTCGGCCTGCTTTACGGCCTCTTCGGGACGCTTAATATGGCTGATATTGCCCAAAATATAAAATCAGTTAGTCCCATATCGGTGTTTGTCCCTATGGTGTTGCTTATTACCGGCTTGGGCGTAGAGGCAGCTATATTCCCGTTGAATGCCTGGCTGCCTGATGCTCATTCATCGGCACCGTCATCTATAAGCGCGGTTCTATCCGGTATAGCCATAGAAGTAGGCCTTTATGCTGTGGTCAGGGTTGTATTCACAATATTTGGTGCCTCAAGCATTTTGCTATTTCTGGCGCTTTTAGGAATTTTAACTCTTTTAGTAGGTGAGATGTGTGCTTTTAGTCAAAACAACATCAAGAGGATGCTTGCCTATTCCAGCATAGGCCAAATAGGCTTAATCCTGTTTGCTTTGGCCATAGCTACTTCTTACGGAGTAACCGGCGGTTTATTCCAATTGGTAAGTCACGCTCTGAGTAAAGCACTGCTGTTTTTAGCGGCAGGATATATGATTTACCGAGCTGGTTCTATGGAGATTTCGGCCTTGGAAGGAATGGGTAAGAAGATGCCACTTACCTGCTTAGCATTTACCATCGGCGCATTTTCGCTTGTAGGGCTGCCGCCCTTTATAGGTTTTCCCAGCAAATTTTTAGTTGTTCGAGCTGCCCTGGCTACTAAAGAAACTTTTCTTTTCGTGCTTATTGGCCTTGCCCTGTTAGGCACGGTAATTGAAGCTGCGTATTTCTTCCGCGTCGTTCAAGTTCTATATTTTAAGGGAGAAAAACCCAATCCGGAAAGGAAAGAGGCTCCTATCACTGCCTTGGTTCCTATGTTTATCTTCGTGGTACTGATCGTAATTGTTGGCATATATCCAAAACTGGTAACCGATGTTCTAAACTCGGCTGCCTCAGAGCTTCTAAATAGACTCGACTATATCAGGAGCGTTTTAGGATGAGTCTGGAGATTTTACTAATAATTGCTTTTGGTGGAGCACTGTTTACTTATCTTGTGGGAAAGGTCTCTTACAAGGGTAGGGATTTTCTTGCTGTCGCTATTTCTTTGGCCCTGGTAGCTTTCGTTGCTTGTCTTTATGGCAAATCGGTGGAAAAGACTTTTTATTCAGGATTTCTCGGTCTCGGTCTTGTCTTGAGATTGAATATGCTTTCCTGGTTCTTTGCTATCACTATAGCCGTTATAGGGGCGCTTTCTGTCATCTTCTCTTTAAGCTATATAAAGGGAAGAGAAAAAACTGACTTTTATTTCCTGATGATGCTCCTTGTTAATGCGGCAATGCTCGGGATTGTATTGGCGGGTGATTTGGTCTCTTTCTATATCTTTTGGGAAATAATGTCCTGGAGCGCATTTTTACTTATAAGCTACAACAAAGGCCCCGCCATCGCTGCAGGAATGAAATATATCATAATGTCGATTATCGGTTCTTTGTGCTTCCTTGTGGGTATGCTATCGCTCTATGTTACTTTCGATACTTTGAGTATATCACAGATTGCTTCTGCAATTACCTCTGCCTCACCCGGCTATATCGTGTTTATCTTGACCGCCTTTGGTATTACTTTCGGGATTAAGAATGCAGTCCTGCCATTTCATACATGGCTGCCCGATGCCCATTCTGAGGCACCGGCCCCATTTTCTGCGGTGCTTTCCGGAATACTTATAAAGATGGGAACCTATGGCTTTCTGCTTTTGCTATATGTGATAATGGGCTTAAAGCTTTTTCTCGGCTTGGGTCGCGGCTTGCTTAGCTTCCATTCCATTCTTTGTTTATTAGGTGCCGTCACCATTCTAATCCCTACATTTATCGCTATGCTCCAAACGGACGCCAAAAGATTATTAGCCTGGTCTACTGTGGGACAGGCAGGATATATAATTTTGGGAATTGCGTTTGGAACAAACTTAGCTCTGGCGGGAGGCATATTTCACTTCTTCAATCATGCGATGTTTAAAGCACTGTTGTTTTTGGCTGTAGGTGCAGTCGAATTCAGGACCCAAACGAGAGATTTGGATTCATTAGGTGGTCTCGCTAAGAAAATGCCGGTGGTCTTCATCGCTACATTAGTGGGTATTTGTGCATTGATTGGAGTGCCTCTGACCAGTGGATTTGTCTCCAAATGGCTAATCTATAAGACTTTAATTCTTGAGGGTTCTCCATTTTTGGCCTTTTTCGCGCTGGCAGGAACGTGGGGGACAATACTTTACTCGTATAAGTTGATTCACAATGTGTTCTTGGGGCAGCTTCCTGAAAAATATAAAGACATACAAAAATCGCCCTTCACTATGCAGTTACCCATGGTAATTTTATCGCTTGCGATTCTTATCTTCGGTATCCTTCCTGGTATCCCCCTTAAGGTTATCAATACGATTGGAACTTCCTTTGGTTTTGAGTCGTTAAATATAACTCTATGGGGGATCGCCTCAGAAACCGGAACATTAAATACAATAAACATTTTCTCTGCCGTGTTAGTGGCTGCTGTTTTGCTCTGGCTGCTCTTTCGTCTGGGTGCAGAATCGGTATCGGTTCCTCAGGAAGATAGCTACGCAGCAGGAGCATATACGCCGGCGGATAAATATCATTACACTGCTGAATTCTATAATCCGTTGTATAGAATGATAAAGCCTTTCTTGAGGGACGTAATAGATGAATTTTATTATTGGAT
>CAYVIT010000051.1:11808-20847 GCA_964451425.1 uncultured Pirellulales bacterium | reverse complement strand
AAAACGAACCCAAAACGAACCCAATCAAACCCAATTCAAAGCCAATTAAAGCCGAAAAAATGCCGCTGCGTTTTTAAATTTCCCGAAGGGGGATATGGATTACTTCTGGTTGGCCGGTTCGGGGATGGACATATCCACATCGCGAGATTTTACTTCTTTGACATTCTTAAGCACGATGGGACCTGCTGCGTCGGGGAATTGCGGAAAACGGACGGCATCAAGGACAAGGCGGTCGATGTCTTCGCAAAAAACAACCGGTCGAAGGTCCTTCTTCGCACAGTAAAGATTGACGTTTTCGAGGATGATGTCCCGGGCGTTTTTGGCGTAGAAGCCCCAGACCGGCAGGGTTCGGACGTCGACGCCGGGCTTTCGAGGTGGTTCTTTGGCCTGTTCAGCGGTGCCGCCGCCTTCGTATTCTATGCCGGCGTCACGGAAGACCACACGTCCGCAGGCTGTTTCGCACCAGCTTTCGACGGAGACGGCTGCGCGGTAGACGCCGGTGGCGGTCAGGTCGGTGATAATGATATTATCAGCGGTGTTGCCGGGTCTCTTGAGCAGGACCGTGACAGGCGAGGCGACGTTCTTCATAGTAACATCAGAAATAAGGACGTCTTCGAGGGGGCCGTCGCAGGCGTCCCAGCCGCCGGGCTGGAGTATAATGCCGGAAAGCATATTGTGTCGGTTGGAGGTGCGGTGCGAGTGCAGCCCCGGGCCGTAGAAGAGACAATCCTGGACAATCATATTTGTAACCGGGCCTATAATCCGAATCCCGTTGCAGGAGCTGTTGATAACGCAGTCCTTGATGAGAAGATTGTTGACGTAGCGGCCTGCTATCGAATCGTCACCGGTGAAGAATTGGCAGTCGATGATATTGATGTCACGGCAGGGCTTGTCGCTCCAGCCACGGAAGTGGACGCCGTCCCAGCCACCCGTGACCTTGACGCGGCGGACGTCGACCTGTTCGGAGAATTCTATCATGACGGCGTAGTTTGCCGAGTCCTTTATCGTGATATTGCTGATGTTCACGCTGCGGCAGTTGCCGAGGATAATGGTGTGTGGGCCGCG
Source organism: uncultured Pirellulales bacterium (assembly GCA_964451425.1). Lineage (GTDB taxonomy): Bacteria > Planctomycetota > Phycisphaerae > Sedimentisphaerales > Anaerobacaceae > CS2-K091. The sequence continues at coordinate 19,782 of CAYVIT010000051.1, read as the reverse complement.
CATTTTCTCTTCGCCGCGTGGATTGAAGACCTTGTTACCATCGATGACACCAGGCCCGACAATGTTTACGTTTTTGACACCGATACCGAGAATCAGCGCGCTGTGCCATTTGCCGAATCTCGCTTCGGGTGTGTTGGCTGGTGGAGTAAAGTACTGGTAGTCATCCAATTTTTTCGTGCCAACCAGAGTGGCGCCGGCCTCGAAGAAGAGCGTTACGTTGTCCCTGAGGTGGACGGTGCCGGAGATGTATCTGCCCGGCCCGAAGCGGACCTGTCCCCCGCCGGCGTCGGCACAGGCCTTGACGGCCTTGTTAATTGCAGCGGTGTCGACCTTTTTACCATCGCCCGCAGCGCCGTAGTCGCGCACGTTGAAGACACCAACAACCGCCAGGCAAGAGCCGCTAAGATTTGTCAGTGCGGCGCAGGCGACTACTGCGATGGGAACTATCCTCGACTGATGACGTTCTTTCATAACCCTGATCCTCTTATTCGAATGGGGGCTTAGCGCTTGAGTCACTTATATTATAGCTGAAGGGCCCTTGCAAGGCAAGACAAAAAACGCCGGGGATAGTGTCAGGTATGATGTGTAAATTTAATTTTTTGCCATCGAAGAATTTGGCCGAAAACGGCCTTTTCGTTATCCGCCGGAGGGAAAACCGCCTGCCTGCCGTGCAGCTTCGCCGATACCATCCGAACAATAAATGGTCTTGTTCGTAGAAGGTGGTAGAAAAATTAGACTATTTTTATCACTTAAAGCCCCTGTTACTTCTCCTCTCTCCTCCTCCTCCAATCAGGGGCTTTTTTACATTCCCGGCTGACATCGAAAAATATTTTAATTTCCCTTTGAAAAATAGCGGATTATTTTTGACCGGGTCAAAACTTTACTGGTGCATACAGGCCGGGATTATCTGGAACAGCGCAAGGCGATATCTGCACCACGTAGACCGTCACTTTCAGCGACCACGAGCACCTTGTCACTTTTCCCTTCCTTTGTTCGCAGAATCAACATCGCCTTGCCATAGAACAGCTTTCGGTGGTCCGCCTGGAAAGGCTCCAGCGAGAGGGGATTACCATTGCCGACGGCGGCAATCTCAGCCGGCCCCTCAACTTTGAAGCGAACAAGATTGTCTGCTAAAGGACAAAGCGTACCCATGTCGTCCACGGCTTCAACCAGGATATAACAGAGGTCTTCGCCTGTAGCACGAAGCTCTTTTCGATCCGGTGTCAAGCGGATAGCGGCCGGCTTGCCCGCGGTACGCATAACCACCTGGCCAATCTCTTTGCCATTTTTATAAGCAATCGCTTTTAGCCGGCCCGGCTCGTAAATCGCATTGTTCCAGCGCAATCGATACTTGTAGGTCACATCGTAGTACGCGGATTCCACTTTCTCCGGGTAGGCACCGAATTCACGAATACTGGCCCAGGTCCCTTCTTGCAACTCGGTAAATTCAATACGGATGAATCTCGCCTTTGCATCGACCTCATGAAATGCCCGCCTTGGCCCACCCCACCTCGGGGTCCTGCTCGTACCCCTGGTCACAATAGTGTGCCAGGTTGAATTGTCGGTTGATGCCTTAATCTCATAGCCGTAGTTCTTGGCCTCTTTCTCGAACTCTATGGCCAGGTAGCCAACGGATTCTATCTTACCGAGGTCCACCTGCCACCACTGGCCGGCACCGGCCTCTGCAGCGCACCAACGCGTTGAGTCGTCGGCATCGTTGGCGTTGGCCGCGAGATTACCTTTATCCGACTCCGCTGATGATGCCGTCGCAGATTTGCCCTGTGCAAAGTTGACGGGCTTTACAGGCTGCACGCCTTTTGTTCGCCGGCCAAGCGATTCGCCGTTGAGAAAAAGCTCGGCTGAATCTCCATTGGTATATACAAAAACAGGAACGTTCTTGCCGACGTGCTCGGGCCAGTTCCAGTGCGGCAATATATGCACGGTGGTTGTGTCCGGCCGCCAGTAACTGCGGTACAGATAGAAGCGGTCCTTCGGGATACCGCACAGGTCCACGATACCGAAGTATGAGCTTCGGGCCTCCTGGCTGAACGGAGTCGGCTCGCCAAGGTAGTCGAAACCGGTCCACACAAATTCGCCGGCGACGAAGCTGTCATCGGCCATCAACTGGAACTCCTTGTCAGGAATGTCAGACCATGAAGCGGCATTAAGATCATAGCAATCAACCTGCAGCCGCTTGGAATATTCAGTTTTTGTGTTCGCCAGCTCCGGCTCATAGAATCCGCGAGTGCTCAGGGCAGAGGCAGACTCGCTGTAAATAATCGGCTTGTCGGGATAAAGCTCTCTATATGGTGCGTACCTGCGGTCGTAATTCCAGCCGGTCAGGTCGAGTGTCCCGAGCACCTTCTTCCTGACGGCCGACGGGATGTAACAGCCCATCCCCACGGGGCGTGTGGGATCCAGTTTGCGCACAAAATCGCCCAAAGATTTAACTTGTTCGGGTGCATCACCGCTGCTGTTGTTCTCCACGTCGGCTATTTCATTGCCGATAGACCAAACGAAAACGCTTGGGTGATTACGGTCACGCATAACGAAATTGCGAAGCTGTTTCTTGCCGTGCTCAACCAACGGCGCATCTCTCATTCGGTCCGCTGTACTATTCCATTTATCGAAACATTCGTCCCAAACCACGAAACCCATACGGTCGCACAAGTCCGGAAGTTCCGGCGACGGGGGATTGTGGCTTGTCCGAATAGCATTAACACCCATCTCACGCATGATTTCGAGCTGCCGTTCCATGGCACGGGTATAAAAAGCCGCTCCGAGCGGTCCCTGGTCGTGGTGCAGGTTCACGCCGTAGAGCTGTACTCTCCGGCCGTTGAGATGAAATCCATCGTCAGCCGTGAACCGGAATGTGCGTATGCCAAAGGTGGTCACATCGGTATCGATAATCTTATCGCCGGCGCGAATGGTTGTCTTGGCGGTGTACAGCTTCGGACTTTTAATATCCCATCTCCTGGGATTGTTGATTACAAATGACTGGACTATTTCAGCAGAGAGACCCGAAGGTATGGTTCCACTCTTTCTGCCTTGCGCCACCGTCTTGCCTTCGGGACTGAGCAAAATGACCTCAACCGTCACCTGCGATTCGGTATCGAGGTGGTTTTCAATCGCCGAACTTACGGAAACTGTTGCTGAGTCCTCATTTACTTTCGAGGTGGTGATAAACGTCCCCCAGTGCGCTATGTGCACCTGCTCGCAAATGGTCATGGCCACCTTGCGATAAATGCCTGCACCCGGATACCATCGCGTGCCGTGCCTGCTGGTATCGGCACGAACCGCAATCACATTAGTGCCCGCTTTCACATACCGCGTGACGTCCACACGAAATGACATATACCCATAATCCCACTCACCGGCCAGTTGGCCGTTCACATATACCTTTGGAAAGGCCATCACTCCGTCGAAATCAAAGTATACCCGCCGACCGCTGTCTGTCTTTTTGAGCGTGAACGTCTTTCTATACCAGCCGACACCTTTCCAGGGCAGTTTACCTGCATAGCCATTTTCTTCCGGGTTGAATGGCCCCGTGATTGCCCAGTCGTGCGGCAGGCGCACCTTTTGCCACGCTGAGTCGTCAAAGTCCGGCGTCTCGGCCCTCTCCGGATCGCCTTTGGTAAACTTCCAGTCGCGGTTGAAGTTCACCAAGCGTTGATTGTCCCGGCCATAGACCGGGAACACTGCCTGCAGAATAACAAATAGCACGGCCAATAGTAGTAATCTATAGATTGCTCTTTTATACATCGCCGTCTCCCTTCTCCGGGATGATTCTACCGGGAGTTTAACAATCCCTAATGAAACTGGGAGCACAATACTTTACAATTTGTTTCGCATTTGCTCGGCTTTTGTGGCCTGCTTGAGGACCTTTTTTTCTTTCGCGGTCAGGTTGTGTATGCCGGAGTTATGGACCTTCTCCAGGATGCGGTCGACCTCGACTTGCAGATTTCGCTGGGCAGTCATTTTCTTTTCCCATGCACCGGAACGCAGTTTTAATCTAAATTTGTCCCGCCAGGATTGTGAAACCACATAAACCGCACCGGCTATCATACCGCCAAGATGCGCAGCTTGACCCCCGGCATTAGCAAACTGGTTGGGTCGTAATAAGGTTATGATACTGATGGCCGCAAAAATTATTGCTAAAATCCTGAGTTTCACAGGAATTACCCCCCACACATAAACCATCATATTGGGGAACAATATTCCTCCTGCGGCAAGCATACCGAGAATCGAGCCCGAAGCGCCGACCAATGGTGCCGCACCCAGCCAACCGACACGGACAAGGAAAGGATATAGCAGTCCACCCATCGCACCGCATACAAGATAAAAGGTCAGGAATTTTTTGCTGCCCCAGAAGCGTTCAAGCATCGGCCCGAAAAAGTAAAGAACAATCATATTGATGAATATGTGCCAGGGGTTGGCGTGCAGGAACTGGTACGTTATCTGCCTCCAAAGCTGCAAAGACATCCCCAGGGTAGCCGGGTAAACAGAAAACCAGTGAAAGATAAATACCCCGACCGGCGGAATTAAAAATGTGAGCAAAAATACTGCTACGTTGATTATCAGCAGCCACTTGACCATGGGCGTAATCTTAGGCATGGCCATCCGCATATACGGACCAGAGCGGAACTTCGGCTCAAAATCCGCCTGTGTGTAATCTCTATCGTAAAGACCCATATTTTCGATGCTCGATACTGGATACCGGATACTCGATACCCGACTATATATATTGTATCGTCAATTTCGTGAAATGTTCAAGGGAAAAAACGCAACATTCAGGATTTGGAGCCGACGGTATTGGATTTCATTTTCTGAAATATCAGCATCAGAACAAATCCGAGAATCACCATATAAATCCCAAGATTCTGCGAAACAGTTGCGCCTTTGTAAAACGCCCACCGGCCGTACTCAAAAGGATTATCATCTCGTAGAAATTCGATAAAAAATCGCATAATGCCATAAAGTATAAACATCAACGCAAACGTACTACCAGGTTTGGCGAAGAGCTTTTTAGAGTTTTTTGATTTTGAGGCATTTTGCGACCTTCGCCGGAAAAGGTAGAGTAAAACAGAGCAAAGAAGCGCATTTGCAGATGAATACAATTCCGTAGGGTGAACGTGCAAACAGCGATACGGACCATAGTCAACCATATTCTTCTGCTGCCGTGTTAATTGTTCATAGGGCTTTAAGATTTTGGTGGGCACTGTCTCATTGTAGGAATAGATGAAAAATTCATCCGGCAGTTCCAATTGGGGCTCAGGGCGATTCCTTTGCGGATTCGGACGAACTTGACTGCTATATGCAAATGAACCGTAAGGAAAGCGGACGCCCCAGAGTTTATCTGTGGGCTTGCCGAAGCAGCAGCCGTTGAGAAAACAGCCAATTCGTCCGAACGTAAGCGCAATCAGAAGCCCTATTGCCAAAATATCAAGGTATCGGCGGATGGGGAGCTTATGTCGCCAGAGGTAAAAGAAAACAACAATAATAGCTAATACAACACCTCCTAAAAGCTCCAATCCACCCTGCCAAATAGCAAAGACAGAGAGCCAATCTCCCTTAAACCTGTCAAAATAGTGAATTACGTAAAATAAACGCGCCCCGACTACGCCGGCTATCAAAGTGTAAAGACCTGCATTAGTAATGAACTGAGGGTTCGGCGTGATATCGCGGCTGAGGCGTCTTATCACAAAAACCGCCGCCATAAAGCCAATAACCATCATCAGGCCATAGCTTTTAATAGTCAGGTTCGTGAAAGGTAGCTCAAAAAGTTCAGGATACATTTATTTATATCATATAGCGGATAGCATTTAGCGTATAGTCTAACTTTCCTCGTTTCTTGCCGGGCTTGTTTTTATTGTATTGTTTTCGTCGAGGACAATCAATTTCGGCTTAAGCTCCTTTGCCTCTTCGGGGCCGCAATAGGCGAAGCTGAAAATGATAATAAGGTCGCCCGTCTTTATAAGATGAGCGGCGGCACCCAGTATCACCACCTGGCCGGAATCGGCCTCTGCGGGAACGGCGTAGGTCTCCAGCCTGTTACCGTTTGTCAGGTCGACGACAAGGACAGACTCGTATGGCAAAATTCCTGCCGCTTCCATCAGCACGGAGTCTATCAGGATACTGCCTGCATAGTGCAGTTTCGCATCGGTCACCGTGGCACGGTGCAGCTTGCTTTTTAACATCTTGATAAACATAATTGTTGGTTCTTGAATTGCTTTAATGTTCACAATCTTATAGCGCGACGATTCCTTCCTTCATATCTACCACCAAACGTACGCCCCGAAAGAAATCAAGGCCCAGCAAACCATCCACCGTGGCACTGGGAGGAAGTGTATGACAGAGTATTGGAAAATTCTCAAGAGACCTGCCTACAACTTCGACTTTCTTAACCACGATTCGAGGCGCAAATTCTACTCCGCTACCTGTTGTTACCTGGATACGCTCTTTTGAAGAAGCCGGGTCGTAACCCAGCAGTACCGCCACATCCCAGTTGATCATTGAACTGGTCGCACCTGTATCAAGCGCCAGACGGACTATTGTGTCTGTGTGAAAGCCATGCAATCGAGTGGGGATAACAATTAAACCCTGGGTAGGATCAAATGTAATCTTCATAATACAACTGCTACATCATCAGGTAATTTGCCTGTGTATAGAATAGCAGAGTGATTTGGGCGTATCTGTCTTGCCTTTCTATACACTTCATCTCTATCCTTACTGTGCCACAAAACTACACCTCGTTTGATGATAAAATCATCACAAGTTTCAGGGTTTCCGATGAGCACCCACTCAGCATCGTACCGCTTCTTAATCTCAGAAAAAGATAAGATTTCTTTCATTTTTCAGACACTTCATAATACAATAATAGAACGATTTTAATACAGTTCTAACGTCAAAAAGCCAACTGAACTGCCTCATTTACAATTATTTCATGCTATTTTCAAGTGAAACCATCACTATTATACACTACTTTTTCCTCGCGTCTACCAGAATATTGTCAATCAAGCGTGCGGGGCCGATTCTGACGGCGACCGCGGCGAGGACTTTGCCGGTAATACGGTCGATACTTTGCAAAGTCTCCGCATTAACAATACTTACATACTCAATCTCAATCGAAGGAACCTGTTTCAGTACTTTTTGCATTTCGTTAATGATAATTCCGGCGTCTTTAGTACCGGCCTTTATCATCTCTTCACACTTTTGCAGCGACCTGTAAATAGAGGTCGCATCTTGTTTCTGCTGGTCGGTCAGATATTGATTTCGGCTGCTGACCGCCAGTCCGTTCGGCTCGCGAACCGTCGGGCAGACAACGATTTTCAGCGGCATATTCAAATCGGCGACCATTCGCCTGATAACAACCGCCTGCTGGGCGTCCTTCTGGCCGAAGAATGCGATATCAGGAGCGACGATATTAAACAGCTTGGCACAAACGGTGGTTACGCCGCGAAAGTGGCCCGGGCGAGACCGGCCGCATAATGTCTCGGTCAACTTCCCGACATTGACCCACGTAATATTCTCCGATGGATACATCTGCTCAGGAGTCGGAGCAAAAACAACATCGACGCCGGCTTTTTCACAAATCTTTAGGTCGGCTTCGAGTGGACGTGGATACTTTTCGAAATCTTCGCCGGGGACAAACTGTGTCGGATTGACGAAGATACTGACCACCACGAAATCACATTCTTTTATTGCCGCCTCGATTAACGAGATATGGGCGATGTGAAGCGCACCCATCGTCGGCACAAATCCAATTTTTTTGCCCGCGCTTCGTGCAGCTCTTACCAAGCTTCTTACCGATTCTATTGTTTTTGCAACTTCCATCAGAACAGAATTATTCGTCACTTCTTTGCGATGACATATATCAACATCTATTGAAAATGAACCATTCAAAAATCCTTATACTATGTGCATCAGATTGCTAATCCCCTCGCTATAAATCGAAAAACCACAAAGGTAAAACCA
>CAYVIT010000051.1:3800-11708 GCA_964451425.1 uncultured Pirellulales bacterium | reverse complement strand
GCATCAGATTGCTAATCCCCTCGCTATAAATCGAAAAACCACAAAGGTAAAACCATCAGATTGCTAATCCCCTCGCTATAAATCGAAAAACCACAAAGGCAAAACCAAAGGCACAGCCCAGAACTACAGCCAAGGCAATCAAAATCAATAGGAGATAAAACCAAATCCTCATCCCCGATGTGGACCTCTTCCAGATGCAGCTCCTGAAGGTCGGTCGGCCTAAGGTCTGCAAGTGGCGAAAAGTCTCCCGAGTAATCCGAGGGGACATTGAGCCGCAGCTCTTTGTCGGCGGGAACCGTAACCTCCCCGCGGGCCTCGCCAAGGATTGTCCAACCTCCTGTCTCTGTCGAGCCCCAATCACGCACACTGAGATTGCCCATGGAGTAATCCACTGGAAAGCTAATGGTACGTTCGCCGAGAGTGACATTCGGCTTCGCTGATTGCCCCTTTTCAACCGGGCCGGTGATAAATACTAAAATCGGTATTATCAGCCAAACGTTTTTCCACCCTTTGGTTTTCATAACACTACTCCATATCAGTCCTGATGAACAAGTATTGACAGTAGCCTTCATATTTTAGATTGCTGTGGTGTGTTTGCAATGATGGAATCGCCTGCAACATAGCATTTTATTTGATTGGCCAAATCCTGTAAATCGCTATCTTTTCTGCAATCGAATTGTGATACCTGTTTACGAATGACGGGGCAGGTTTTCCAATTTTCAAAAAGCTGCTGATAATCGGAATCCAATGCCTCCAGAAATTGCAGCTCGATTTTCTGCTCGTAAGAACGGTTGCGTCTGTGGATGCGCTCAAGACATTTTTCAATTGAATCCTGCAGATATATGACGAGCACGGGCGGAACAACCTGTGAGGTAAGCAGAGGATAGGTCTTCTCATACAAGGCCAATTGCCGGGCATCAAGTAAACGCCGGGCATAGATAAGCTCCTTATTAAAGACATAGTCACTGACGGTAATCTTACCGGCTGTTAAAATATCAGGATTTAGCTGCTCTGTTCTTGTAGTGAGAAAATATAGCTGCGAATCCAGTGCATACTGCTTCTTGCCGGCATAGACCTCCGTCATAAAGGGATTAGTATCGTAGGCTTCGAGCAGAAGTTTGCCACCGAGCAGCTTTGCTAAATTTTCCGCTAATGTAGTTTTCCCAACACCGATGATGCCCGCTACGCTGACAAGCTGTGCGATGTTCGGATTGAGCACGTAATCGGCATCGTTGAGCCGGGCCGCCAATTCATTCATTGATTCATTTATAACAGGATGAACCAGCTCAGGATTTAGCCGGCACATTCCTTTAAGTACAAACGAGCGTAAGTGCATTTGCGGATGTGGGACAGTCAGACCTGGATTTTTTATAATTTCCCGTCCGAACAGCAGCAGGTCTAAATCGATAATTCGAGAGGCCCATTTTTCTTTTTTTTCTCTGCCAAGTAAAGTCTCAATGTCGGCCATTTTCTTGTGCAAATCCTCTGCGCCCAAGGTGGTTTCTATTTCAGCCGCTGCGTTCAGGTATTCGGGCTGATTCATCTGGCCCAGCGGCGCGGTCTCAATTATGTCACTTGTACGGACAACATCGGTGCCCTCTGTTTCACCCAGCATTTTAACGGCGCTTTGTATAGACTTTTCCCTGTCACCTAAGTTGCTTCCAAGTCCAATATACGCCGTTGTGTGTTCAGCCATCGAGTTAAAAAGTCAAACACCAAAATAAATAGTTTAAGCAGTTTCTGTCACCGGGCCGATGTCTTCACTGTTTTCCGCGGACCGATTAGCAGAACCGCACCGTGTGGCGGCAATGATACGGCAATCTGCCCGTCTTCATCCACCTTAGCTTGTTTGAGCCGACCGCCGGCCGGTTCCGCAACGACCCACTCAGCCGCTTTAATGACCTTGACCGCTCCAGTGTATGTCTTCGCAGCGACATTGACAACAAGCAGGATATCCCTCTCATCCCGGACGAATCGCCCGACAATAATCCGGTCCGATTTTATACTCAACGTCCCACTCTCATAGATGCCCGCCAGCGTGCCGAAATCGGTCTCCGACATGGAAGGTTCTGCTCGAAAAACCTGCCCACCGGCATCTTCAAACCGTTCCAGCTTTTTGGCGGCTGGCTTAGGCAAGTCCACTCCCGCCGGCAGCACCAAAGCTTGAAATCGCTGTGGTCCTATTATTAAATCCGAATCGCGTACTTCCGCCCCTGCAAGCAATTCGTGGTCGACCACAGCAAACGAGATTTGCCTTCTCACCATCCGCTGTCCAAGTTCGAGAAACGACTTCTGTATCTGCTGCATCCGTTTAGACTGCGACTGTAGTGTCAGCTTCTCCGCCACCGGAATGTACTCTGCCCAAAGGTCATAAATCGGATAATATAGCAGCACTTCCGGGGCTGGCCTTGCCTCACGCAACACCGCATTCAATCGGCCGACAAAATCGCAATACGCGCGATAGTCACCGGCAGAGCGCTCTGCGTGGCTGTAATACAGCGTAAATTCCGTCACGCCGAGTGCTGCCTGCCAGGCCGCAGCCGCCTGCATAAGCTCCAACGAAGCAGGGCCTTTGCCAGCCATCCTCTGGGAGAAATCGCTGACCTCCGTCATGACCTTTCGCCGTCCATTGAGAATCGCTGCCGAGGCCGGCAGGCCAGCCGTCAACCAGCCGTTGTAAATGACCGCTTCGGGGCCTGAGTTGAGCAAATCAAGCCCCGGGATATCCATTCGGCCAAGCGCTTTCAAAGCGTTACCCTCCAGCGGAACATGGTGCAGCGGTGTCTCTTCCCACAGGGTATGTCCCGATGAAGCAACGCCGTGCGCATGTGCCCAATCCTGAAGCTGCCCGAAGTATCGTTCAGTAACCAGGTCCGAGATAAGCGACCAGAAACGCCGCCGGACATCATGGTCTGGCTTATCGTTTCCTTCAAAAAGACTTTTGCGCACCGCTAAAAGGTCCTGGCCGTACTGCTTGCGATACTGCTCCGGCAAATCGTGCACCCAGGGCACCGAGGGCAGCGGCTTAACGTTTTCATCCAGCCGGTCAACTACCCGCACGTTTTTTCTTACACTATCAGGCAGCGGCCCGATGTTCACCGCCATCAGGGACGGCTCATCGGTAAAGAGCGCTCGAATGGTTTTGCCGAAATGTTCCTTCAGGTGACGCCAGTATGCACCGTGCGTTATTTCAATAAAGCATTTGACCGCCCTGTCGTCAATCAGGTTGGGATACCGCCTGGCAGCGTAGAAATTATTGCTCGCGTGGGTATACTCATACGCCGGCCGAAGTGAGAACGGCTCCGGCTGCGACTTATCATACGTCAGCGCAATCGCCTCGAACGCAGGATTTCGTTTCAAAACCAACCCCCCTGCCGCCCCGCTTGGATATCCCTCCTCATCATAAATCCAGACAATCAGCCCAATATCGCGGCACGCTTCCACTGCTCGGACAAGAGTGTCCCAGTGGGTCTGCGATACAAGGTACTTGTCAAAATTGACGTTGCAGACAATCCCTCCAATTCCCAGCTCTTTCAGTTTTTTCATCGCCGGCGGTGTAGCTTGCGCCGGGGGGACACCATGCACAATCTGCATCGGTCGACATTCCGCCGGCGGGTCCGACCATGCCGATACCCAATCCGCAGGAAGCACAAAGGATGGCTGCGGCATCACCTTATCGGCTGTTGCATTGTTTGCTTCGCTGCTGACCTTGCCCCGGGCCTGTCCCCAAACAAGGAAAGCTATTAACAATGATAATAGTAATCTTCGTTTCAATCGGACCATTCGGTATATCCACATTTAACGACGTATTATTAGAGATCGCAGCTGGCAAGGATACAGCGGCAATCGCACCTTATTGCCCGAAACATCGAGTACTTTTCCTGTTACCGCATCAGTAACGCTGCCCTTCACAGGCAGGCTTATAGTGACATTCTCCCTGGATTCGAATCCGACATTGACAACGGCCAGGTACGTCCCATACCTTTGCGTGCGAATAGACCGTACAACCACATCGGGATCAGTACAAGCTTTTTCGAGAAGCTCGCTCGGCAGCGCAGGAAGCGCAAGAAATGCCACGTTAAACGCACGAACATATTCAGGAAACCCTCGATTGAAGCAGTTACTCGCCAGATAACCTATATACCGCGGGTCACCGTTCGCCATTGCCCGTGCCTCTGCCAACATGCAGTAGGGGCCGGCCCGCTCCACATCGGAGACGAAATAGCCGACCTTGCCTTCCATCTCACTTTCGTTCAAAAAATAATGCCTGACAATCGCAAGCCCGGACGGCGTGCGAAACGCATCAAATCCCTCGGGCGACGACACCGTATACGCCCGATTAAACGTGTACGTCATAATTATTCCCTCGATATCCCTATAGTTCTCGGGGTCCGCTCTCGGACACGAATGCTGCCATTCCCAGTTGTCCCATGTGTCCCGGTGACTCAGCAGCGCTTCGGCGTGCTTATTTCCGCGGACCACCTCATCGTAGCCGGCAACCTTCAGTCCTTTATGTTCGGCCTGCGCCGCTATCCTTGTCCATGTTTTGGTATCGTCGGTGACAATTCCCGCATTTTTCAGCGATGTTCCCGCCTCGCTGGCATCGGCAGTAAACAGCACGACCGCTTCGCCGCACCCGTTCGCACGCAGATAGTCCCGGACCTCTTCGAGAAATGCCCTGCGTCGCCCAAACCACCACTGGTAATATTTCTCGCGCAGCTTCACATCAGACTTCAGGTCCTCCCGACTGACACTGCGCTTGTTATTAGCCTCCACCGAAAACAATTGAAGGCACTGGTTCGAAAAACTGATGGGCATCTGGCTCGGTCGCGGCCGAAACCACGCCCCCACAAAATTCACCTTGTCCCTGTGACGGATAATCGTCGCCTTGAGCAGCTTCTTGACATCGACTAATGAATCCTCATCGGTTATGTCGAGGTTGGCGTTCTCGCACCATGAGACATGCGTATACACCTTGCCTCCTCCCAGAGTCAGGCATCGCTTCAGCTTTCCCAGTCCCTGTGCGCCGACTCCGCCGCAATACTCGTAATAGGGCAGCACGTCCAGGTCATATTTACCCAACATATCGAGTATGCTCTGCCATCGCTTCGGGGTCTTGCTCGCCCAGTACCAGTCATTTCCTCCGCCTTCGGTGGCGTCCCAGCCCTGGTTATGCCCGAACTCAAGCAAATCCTTGCAGAACGTATTCATCCCCAGGAAACACATCATCCGTGCCTTGTACTCATACCAGTCTCTGTCGCGACCTACTCCCCGTTCGCCGGTCTTTTGACTGCTTATCGCGCCGTCGGACATCTCCTCACGATAAAACAGATGCCGGCGAGGCAATTCCTTCGGCGGCGGATTCAACTTCACGTTGAACTTCTCCGGCTCCGGGACCTCGTACAGACTTATCCGCGAGACCGCAGCTCCCGCCGACAACGGGTGGTTTGACACCTTCGATTGCGATATCACCACCCAGAAACCGTCTTCGCTGGTCAATGGACGAGGCCCATCACCTCGTGGCTGATTGATATCAGGATAGCGCCCGTGCAGATAAAACAGGGTCTTCCATTGCTTCCACTTACCCGCCAGCGGGAACTTTAAAGACTCGGGATTGCTGCTCACATACCGGCCGTGCAATACATCTCCCACCGCCGCCCCGGTTGCGAATCCCAGAATCGTCTCGGCCCCGCGATTGCCTATGAACATGCTCCGGGATTTATCTTCTGGGTATTCAACCGCCAGAACGTATGCGGCCCCGGGCCTAAGGCCCTTGCCTTTTCCGAGCCTATACGCAAAGTACTTCGCACCTCCCTCGATAGGCAGTACCCGGGCGGGCTTGTTCAGTATAGTCTCAAACCTGCTGGCACCATTGGGCTCTTCCCTGAACAAATGCCCATCCCCCCTGCTGCCGCACAATACCTCATCCACAAGGGGCAGCATCCCGAAGGGTGCACCCGCATCCGCTAATGGAAGCTCTTTTGTCCTCTGCGCAGACTTCTCTTTATGTTCGCCCCGTTCAACAATGACCACTTCCGCAATATTCGCTTCTGTGGAGGTCTTCGTGAATCGTACATACCGCGTGGAAATGTCGACGTCGTGGGCCTTCCATGTATTGTAAAGGCTGCACTTCTCGGTGAACAGCTCGGTCCATTTCCCGGGCTCGCCGACGGAAACCACAAAATTCCCCTTGCTGTTCGTATCGTAGAGATATATAGCAATAATATTCCGCTTGCGGCCGAGCTCAATATAGGCGTGTATTGGGTAGCTCTCTTTTTTCCAGTCCCCATGCCATTGTGTCACCGGCGAATCGCCGGGTGGATATTCCTCACCCCCCTGCTCATCCACAAGCAAACTGGGATCACCAACGCCGCTTTCATTAACAATCATCGCCGGCGATAGCCGGACCCTGACCCCTTGCCCGTATACCGGACCGGACATCAGCGATAATACTGTTAGAACACCAACATATCTAAAACATTTCATAAACTGCTCCATACTGAGCTGTAAACAGGGATTAATCTATGGCTATCCACTCTTGTTTTGTAGGCCTGAGTACACCGCTATTGAACAGAGGCGAAACGCTGCATCGCTTCTTTGACATTGTCCGGCGTGGCAAAGGCGGTCAGGCGAAAATACCCCTGTCCCGACGGCCCGAAGCCTGAACCGGGCGTGCCGACAATATTAGCCTTCCGCAATAACAGGTCAAAGAAGTCCCACGAGCTCATCCCGTTCGGCGTCCTCATCCAGAGATACGGCGCATTGACTCCGCCATAGACCTCGTAGCCCAATTTGCTGACCGAGTCCCGGATTAGCGCCGCGTTGCCCATATAAATATCGATAATCTCTCGGCACTGCGCTTTACCTTCCGGTGTATAAACCGCGGCCGCACTGGCCTGCGATATGTACGAAGCGCCGTTGAACTTGGTGCAGTGCCGCCTGCTCCATAAGGGATTGACCTCGACCGCCCTGCCGTCGGAACTTGCGGCCTTTAACTGCTTAGGCACAACGGTAAAAGCGCATCGGACGCCGGTAAAGCCCGCCGTCTTGGAGAAGCTGCGAAACTCAATCGCCAATTCTTTCGCACCATCAATTTCATAAATCGAGTGCGGGATTTCAGGCTCAGTTATAAATGCCTCATAAGCGGCGTCAAAAAAGATGACGGCTTTTTTCTCTCGTGCAAAATCCACCCACCTACTCAGGACTTCTTTGCTCGCCACCGCACCGGTAGGATTATTCGGAAAACAGAGGTAGATAATATCGACGTGGCTCTTCGGCAATTCGGGGATAAAATCGTTCTCAGCCTTACACGGCATATAGACTATTTTTTCAAACTGGCCGTTCTCGTTGGCCTTCCCCGTTCGGCCGGCCATCACGTTACTATCAACATATACGGGGTAGGATGGGTCGGTTATGGCAACGACATTATCGATGCCGAATATGTCTAAGATATTGCCCGTATCGCACTTGGCCCCATCGCTGACGAAGACCTCGCTGCGTTCCAAATCAACGCCCCTGCTGTTATAGTCGTTCTCGATAATCGCATTGATTAGGAAATCATAACCCTGCTCCGGTCCGTAACCGCGAAAAGTGGTTTCGCTGGCCATCTCATCGACGGCCTTCTTCATCGCCTCGATAATGGCCGGCGGCAGCGGCTGAGTAACATCCCCGATACCCAGGCTGATTATCTTCGCATCGGGATTCTTAGCCGCAAAGGCCCGCATTCGCCTGCCGACCTCCGGAAACAGATACCCCGCCTGCAGTTTCAGAAAGTTTTCGTTTATTGTCGCCATACTCGAACCTCGATACTTGATACTTGATTCTCGAAACAGAAGTGAGCAATTGTATTGACCTGGACTTGCCGCGTCAAGAACATAAGGGCACAAGAGCTTGTTAGGGTGTGCACCA
>CAYVIT010000051.1:0-3700 GCA_964451425.1 uncultured Pirellulales bacterium | reverse complement strand
TGGACTTGCCGCGTCAAGAACATAAGGGCACAAGAGCTTGTTAGGGTGTGCACCACACACCAAAAACTGCTGAAAAAGGCCCGGCCGCAGTCAGCCCAAGTTCAGGCGCCTGCGGATATACCCCCCACACTAACCATCGCCCGCCGTATCTGTGAGGATGTCCTGTTTACCTTCGGTCAGGTACGGAGTCCGCTAATCTCCTACAGCCGCAGCACTTCCTATAACCGTAAAAAAGACAAGCAATGTGATAGCGAGCGTGATGAGGACCTTCTCAGCCTTGTGAGATATGGTTGTTTTCTGCGATTTAGGTTCTGTTATGAAGGCAAAGGCGATTATCACGATGGCAGAAAGAAGCAGCGGCCAGACCGGATGTGTGAATTCAAGCTCACAAATCTTAAGAAGTTTCAGAACTCGCCAAAGCCCGCTGACTAAGAATGCTGCACCGGCAAATGTTCCCAATGTGGCCCATGTGTAAAAGCGCTTACCCACGTTTGCTATCGGGCTGTCTTCCGGGTCAAAATCACCTGCTTTGCTTTTTGTCTGCTCAACCATTTTACTTCCTCCTTTTTATTAAAGTGTATCTTGTAATCCTACTGTGTCGGAGCCATACATACGCTCCAATCCTGAAACAGGTATCGAAAGCGTTCTCCGCTCGTCACCAGGTAATTTACACTGCCGGAAAGAGATTTTCAAGAAAAAAGTTAAAAAAAGGCGGCGGTATGGGATAAAAGATCAACGGCAGGAAGTTGCCAAATCTTTCCTTGTTTTCGGCTGGTTCTCGAGTATACTGCTTATGCAAAGAAAAGTGTATATTTGAATTGATGGCTTTGTAAAGCAAAAATCAATATGGGTCACCTTTTAATAGGAGGTAAAATCAAATGGCAACTCACGGCTCAAAACCAAAGTGTTATCTACTGGCTTCGATATTAGTTTTGTTTTTCGCGGTGAGGTGTGTAGGCGATATCACCTTTTATGTCTCCCCGGAAGGCAATGATGTTTGGTCGGGTCGGCTGGGCAGGCCCAACAGCCAAAAAACCGATGGTCCAAAGGCATCGCTGGACTCCGTGCGGGATGCGATTCGCAAGTTCAAATCGAAAGGCCCGCTCACAGCGCCCGTGCGAGTAGTTATCGAAGCAGGGACATATCCCATGATAGAGCCGTTCGTTCTGACTCCCCAGGACAGCGGAACGAAAGAATGCCCGATTACTTATGAGGCTGCATCCGGCGCCCAGCCGATATTTAGCGGCGGACGTGCCGTCAAAGGCTTCAAACGCGGACCAAACGGCATCTGGCAAACGAAAATTCCGGAAGTTGCATCAGGCAAATGGTATTTCGAGCAGCTTTTCGTCAATGGCAAACGTGCTATCCGCGCCAGAACCCCAAACAAGTTCTATCACTATATGGGACTGACGTCCGAGATCCCAATCGAAGGCAAACAGAGACAATTCCGACGAACGACACCGGTGCGAGGCGATACCCTCAAACCACTACAAGACCTTAATGAGCGAGAGCTTAGTGATGTCACACTGATGGCCTATCATAAGTGGTGCATCACCCGCCGATTCATAACGGCAATCGACACGTCCGCCAATGTCATTGTAACAATCGGCGAGCAGCTCAAAAGCTATTCAGGCTGGCCGAACAATACACGCTTTCACCTCGAGAATTTCAAAGCCGCCCTGGACATGCGGGGCGAATGGTTCCTGTCACGCGATGGCACGCTCTACTATATGCCTCTAACGGACGAAGATATGAGCAAAGCAGATGTCGTCGCGCCGGTGGTCGAAAAGCTGGTCGTCTTCGAGGGCAAATCCGAGGAAGGAAAATTTGTCCAGCATATCCAATTGAAGGGTATCGCCTTCCACCACAACCAATCCCTGCTGCCGCGCACCGGATACTATCCGTTCCAGGCTGCGTTCGTCACCGAGGCGGCCATTATGGCCGACGGCGCCCGAAATATAACAATAGAGGATTGCGAGGTTGGCCATGTCGCCACCTACGGCGTATGGTTTCGTCAGGGTTGCCGAGATTGCAAGCTCGAGCACAGCTACATTCACGACCTCGGCGCAGGCGGTGTGCGTATCGGCGAGGGAAGAATCCGCAGCGATGAGCCGTCCCGCACCAGCCATATTACTGTTGACAATAATATCATTCGTACGGGAGGACGTATCTATACCTCCGCCGTCGGCGTCTGGATTGGACAAAGCGGCGACAACAGCGTAACACATAACGATATCAGCGACTTTTTTTATACGGGCCTCTCCGTCGGCTGGCGATGGGGCTACTCCGAAAGTTTGGGTAAGCGCAACAATTTAAGTTTCAATCACGTTCATCACATCGGCTGGGGTGTTCTCAGTGACATGGGCGGAATCTACACCCTCGGCCCATCCGAAGGCACCGTCGTCAGCAACAACATCTTTCACGATGTCTATTCCTACGACTACGGCGGATGGGGACTCTATACCGATGAGGGCAGCACCGGCATCGTGATGGAAAACAACCTCGTCTACAACACAAAGACAGGCAGCTTCCACCAGCACTACGGCAAAGAAAACATCGTACGCAACAATATCCTCGCCTTCAGCAAGCTCTACCAGGTCCAGGCCACTCGCGTGGAAAACCATCTGTCGTTTAATTTTGAAAACAATATCGTTTACTACGACAGCGGAGTTCTTCTTTCGGGACCCTGGGACAGAGTAAAGCTCAACATGGATAACAACTGCTACTGGGACGCAAGCGGCAGGGAAGTCAAACCGATAGGTAAATCGCTTGCTGACTGGCAAAAAGAGACCGGGCATGATAAAAATTCCATTATCGCCGACCCTCTGTTCGTCGACGCCAAAAATTACGACTTCCGTTTGAAGCCGAATTCGCCTGCGCTAAAGATTGGCTTCAAGCCCTTCGACTACAGCAAGGCGGGAGTTTACGGGGACAGCGCCTGGATCAAAAAGGCCAAAGAAGTAACGTATCCACCGCTGGAGATTGCACCAGACCCGCCGCCAGTATCCATCAGGGATAATTTCGAGAATACCACGGTCGGCTCCAAACCACCAACCGCAGAGTGCAACGTCGAAAACAAGGGGGATTCAATAACAGTAACCGACGAAACGGCGGCAGGCGGCAAACACAGCCTAAAGATTGTGGATGCGCCCGGCCTTCAACATGCCTACAATCCCCATTACGTTTACAAGCCCAACCACGGCACGGGGACAACCCGCTGCTCGTTCGATATGCGCATCGAGGAAGGTGTACAGATAAATCACGAGTGGCGCGATTGGCGCAGCTCTCCTTACCGCGTAGGCCCCAGGTTCTGGGTCAACGGGACGAAACTTCAAATTTCCAGCAAGACCCTGATGGACCTTCCCGTTGGTAAGTGGATACATTTCGATATTACCGCTGCGCTCGGCAACAAAGACGAAGGCACGTGGGACCTGGCCGTAACTGTCCCCGGCCAAAGCACCAGACGATTCAAAGACCTGAACAACGGCAGCTCAAAGTTCGAGAAGCTGACCTGGGTCGGCTTCACCAGCAATGCTACAAACAAAACCGTCTTTTACCTTGATAACCTCGAGCTAATCAACAAAACGTGAGGCACTATATGCAGGCAATCAAAAAGCCGGCTCCACCGGCCTCAATTGGCGGTTCACGAGTCACGAGCAACGAGTGACGAATTTGCCCTCGCCCAAGTCATTAATAGCTG
>CAYVIT010000050.1:18181-21420 GCA_964451425.1 uncultured Pirellulales bacterium | reverse complement strand
AGTAAGGTAAAAAACAGATAATGAGATATTATTTGTGTTTAGGCCTTTGATATTTGGCCGTGGAAACCCTATCCGTCCAGTGACAAAGCCAGGCGTCGAAGAGCCTTTTTTGGCCGGTTCTTTGCTGTTCGAGCCGAAAAATGCTGTTTTTACGCCAGGCAATAACATCATCGGCAATCATTTGAGCCTGCTGGCCATCGAGTTCTATTCTAACCAATTCAAAGGGGTCGTTGCTCAAGCTATATACATAGACCATTTTGTCCATCGGATTGTATACGAACTTTCGACCGGCCCTTACAAAACCGGCCGAACTCAACTGCATCCAGCCCGAGAAATAAACCTGTCGGTCATCCGCAATATTGCCGAGGGCGTTGGTGCCGTCAAAGCCAACGCTGTTGGTATCGAAACCCAGAAGAGTCAGCAGTGTCGGGGCCATGTCGACGGAGCTAACCGGCTTTGTAACCTTTGTTTCGGGCTTAACCAAAGACGGAGCCCGCAAACAGAACGGTATCCGTAAGGCCTCATCGAAAGCAATTCTCTCATGGCCGAGCAGGCCGTGCTCGCCAAACGCTTCGCCGTGGTCTCCTATAACACAAAAAACAGTGTTGTCCACGATATTTAGCTTTGCAAGCTCGGCGTCGAGCGCAGCCAAAAATTTATCCGTGTAAGCAATTGTCTGTCGATAACGTTCCAGCGGTTCGGCTGCAGGCTCGTCAAACCACCGCGGGACCTCATAAGGGTCGTGCGTAACCGAGCAAAGGACCGTCAGCAAAAAGGGGCTGTTCTCAGAACTTATCCATCGGCTAATCGGTTCCAACATTGCAAACTCATCACAAGCCAGATAGCCGAGATAGGCATTAGGGTCGTTGAAATCATCTCTTGCCCAGAACTTATCGAAGCCGAGATTATATACCATACCGGGCCGAGCCTCGAAGTTGCCCTTTGCCGATTGAAAGAATGCAGTCCTAAAATTCAATTTTTGCTTTAGAATCGTGGCGATACCTGCATAGAACTTTGCGGCGGGAACTGCCTCAGCAATGTCCTGTGAAGCAGAAGGAAATCGGCCGGTCAATAAAGAAAAAACCACCTTTGTAGTATGAGTAAGAGTCGAACGAGTATTTACAAACTCGACACCCTGTGATGCCAAAGCAGCAAGAAAGGGTGTTAGTTTACTTTCAGGCTCTGCAAGCGAAGTGTACCTGTATTGAACACCTTCAAGGATAACTATAACCACATTGTGGTTTATCTGCCGGGAGCGCGGTGACATTGCAATTTGCACCTGGTCAAAAGCAGGTATTTTTCGTTTGGCATTTTTGAAATCAAATCCGGCCAGTTGGCCGGCATCCGAAAAGAAAAGACTTGTTATCGCTTTCAAGTGACAATTATAACGCATCTCTTCAGAAATTGTCTGTGGTGAGCTTCGCCGAACAACTACATCGCGAAGTGACACTGCGGCAAGAATAATGACGATACAAATAATGATTCTCTTGATGAAGCGTTTTTGGTTGTAAGCCGGCAGCCTTGGCTTTGCCAAAACGTAAAAGAAAAATGTAAGGGCAACGGCGCTGGGGCCAAGCAGAATGACAGCTGCCTTCGGCATTTTTGCAAGATTAACACCAATCATACCCAGCGCACTTAAGGGGTCACGGATTAACGACAAAAGGACCGAGGGCAGGATTTGCCTTCCCATTCTTATCAGCCAGCCGGCATTCATAACCGACCAGGTGCATATTACAGCGGCAAAAACAGTTGCTATGCGGACCACTAATTTTCGGGGCCAGCCAAAACAGACCAGCGCCAGGATAACTTCAAAGCCCAACAATACGGAGACATCGGCAAGAACCCAGCCAAAGTATTCGTTGACCATGTCATTGCGCCAGGAATGAAAGAATTTTACCGTCAAAGTGCAAAACAGGGCGCCAAACATAATCACGCTATAAGGGCGGGCAGCTAAAAAGTCATACAAGCGGCGAATCGCCGATACACTTTTAGCATAAAAGCTTGATTGTGAAGATTCGTTAACCATGGAGGCGTCAAAATACTAAAATAGGCGTCAAATGGCAAGGCGGTTTCTATAACCGGCCATAAACAGAGGTCAAAAGTCTATCCGTCCGATAAATCCAGACTTTCAAATACATCCTGAACAGGCAGCTCGGCATAGCAAATAGCAGTGTCGGCGGCACCATAATAAATCTTGAGTTTGTCCTGTTCATAAAGCAAACCGCAGGTGAACACAACATTTCCAAAAAAACCACTCGTCTCATAATCGGCCTGCGGCTCAAAGATGGGTTTTTTCGCCCTTTCTATAACCTTCCAGGGCTGCGTGGCATCGAGAAGCACAGCCCCAAGACAGTAGCGATTGTCAGGGCCGGCACCGTGATAAATCTCCAGCCAGCCATATTCTGTCTTAAAAGGCACGGCGCTGGCGCCGACCTTTATACTGTCCCAGCCATTTTCATCAGGGGCGCACAGAAATTGATGATTCCCCCAACATATCAGGTCGGGGGATTGGGCGATCCAGATGTCCTGCCTTTGAAAGAGAGGCGAAACGGGCCTGTGGAGAGCATAGTATTTACCGTCAATTAGTTCGGGGAAAAGCACCACATCCTTGTTCTCAGGACAAAAGATAATCCCGTGGCGCTCGAAGGACTTGAAATCCTTTGTCGATGTTAGGCAGGTTGTCACCCCATGAGGACAAACCGCAACATAAGTAATATAGTATGTGCCGTCGATAAGGGTAATCCGAGGGTCTTCGGTACCGAAGCTTTCTATGTCGTTTGCGGGGCCAAGGGCAGGCGTATCTTCAATATCAAATTTGATGCCATCGGCGCTGCGCGCCAGCCTCAAGTGAGAAATCGATGTAAGATATGTTTCGCTCGGTCTGATTATCAACCTCGGGTCGGAAAAATCATTTTGCGGGTCGTTTTTGGAAAACTCTTTCAGGACGATGTCGGCCTGAGTGACATCGTAAACGCCGGCCATCACCATATCCGGGTGCGTACTAATCGGGCGCTCAGCCACTCGAAGCAGCAGAATGACCTGTCCTTCGAAACGAGTAACACCGGCGTTAAAGACACCAATGACTTCGAAATCTTTCCTGGAAGGTTTAACATCCTTCGGCTCAATTATTGGATTTTGCGGTGATCGAAATACTGCCATTTTACTATTCCCTTAGTCACACTTATGAAAAAACAAGACACTATGCACTAATGATAACCTCTGACTTGGTCAGATACAAG
>CAYVIT010000050.1:0-18081 GCA_964451425.1 uncultured Pirellulales bacterium | reverse complement strand
CAAGTTATCTCGCAGATAAAACACCCATCGCGACCTGAACAAGCCTGAACAGAGTCGTTTATCTTATCCGAATTTGTGATTTTCCCTTCAGGGTGATTACAAGACAGTTGTGCTCGCCGTGAAACTGTTTAACGACAGGTTTGAAAAGAGGCGCCTGGCTTGATTCCTGATATATTTCGCGCGCGCTTACCCCGCTCGGCTCCTTTTCAATGCCGGAGACCAGTACAAAGTATTGTTGACCGCCCCAGCCATCCACGGTGAAAGTAACCGCGCTTTTGTCTTCCCGAATATCGCTTATCACGCAGGGCGCATGGATAAACCAGCCGCGACTGCGGAGTTTTTTCATATCATATTGTTTTCCTCTTTCGTAAAGTTCGGGGACATGGGCCTGTACCGTACCCGGATTTATGGCGGGGCCTGCACTTACCTGCTCCTGCAAATTAAAAATATCCGGCAGCAATCCCTGACGCTTCTTATCTGTTACGGGCCAGGACATCTGCAGGCCGGTAATTGTGATTCCTTTGGCAATTTTTTGCCATGAGCTTTTCGCATCGTATTCGCTGAGCAGATGCAAAGCCGAACCGTAAACAAGACCACACCACTGCACGGGGAGCCCAATCCATAATGGCGCCTGCCAGTTGGTCGCGCCCAGGACCGGTATCGTTGCGTAAGGCCCGACTTTGCCGGAAGTGGGTGAGTAAAGGTAGATAAATGGAACGCCCGTCCATGCCCAGTATCGCGCCTGTTCAAGATATTTTTGTTCGCCTGAGATAATATAGCCGAGGGTATAGGCCCTAATCATGTGGGCCGATGCCAATATGTCCGGCGTGTGCAGAGGCACCTCCCAGGTTTGTGCTCCGCGCGGGACGGTGTCGGCGTACAGGGCAGTCTGTTTGTCGAGCAGCGCGAGGGCTTTACTTATAAGCTCTTTGTCTGCTGATAATGCTGCACTTTCAAGAATTCCGGCCACGTCCCGGCCTGCGAGGCCGTTGGCATGTTTTGCGAAATGGGTTTTTGAGTAGTCGGTTCCGCCCGGCCGATAGAGCTTTATACCCTCCTCGTCAAAGCCTGTGAGAAGCCGCAGCGCCTCGTTATGCCGGTGCTGCACATATTCGTAGGTTCGTCCAAAGAGCAAAGGGGGCGAGGGCAGGCGCACATGCGAGACAGCACTTGAAAAAGGTTGTGCCGAGGGGACTCTGCTAAGTGCCTGCTGCTCAGCAATACCGAGTCTGGCGCGGAGGTTTTCATCAGCAGTATGGTTAGCGAGCCAGTCGATGAACATTGCGGCATCGGCGGCGACAGTCGGCCCGAAACTATCACCCCAGACGGCGTGTCTGAAAAGGCCGTCGTTATTTATCTCGGAATCCATCCAGCCGTGAGCAAGCAGATTGACAGCGGCATCGAAGCCACCATCGAATTCGGGCAGGTCGGGCAGTCCTTTTATATCTAAATACTGTTTCACCGCAGGGACAACACTTTTCCCCCTTCCGCCGATTATCATCATAGAAACTTTAAGCGGTTTATCAGCCTTGAGCCTGAAAGGGCTGTGGGCAAAAAGCTCATTTTCAAAACGCAGGTCGCCTACAGCGGGCGCCGACAGAGTCATTACATGTGCGCCGGAATCATAGATTCTGTCCGGCGAGTCGAAAGTCGCCGCTATCATATCAGACGGCTCCCAGATTACCCCGATATAACAGCCGTTATTTGAAATTGCCATAAGGGGAAATGTTATCTTGACGGGGTCGGGGATGCGTCGGATGTGTTTTGGCTTGGCTATATCGGCGTCACTGCTGCTTGGCTCATCGCAAAGATATTCCACGCCGGCAAACAGGCCCTGGAATTTGCTTTCGCCGAAAGTACCAAGGCCGGGGAAGAGTGTCAGCCACGGCACGTGGAGGATGTCCCTGTCTTTATTTACTTTCAACTCGGCGTCTATTATAAGTGTCCCCTCCTGTTTGCCGGATCTTATGCGCCTTTGAATCTCCCAGTTTCCACCTCTGCTGTCTTTAATAACGGCCTTGATTGTGAATTCTCTACCTTGAGAGCGGGTGTCAAAAATAACCTTTCCTTTTGCATTTTTGAGGTTGAGCCATTCTGTCTGGTCGTAAAACAGCAGGCCGAGCAGTTCGGAATCATATCCCGCCGCCATTTCCACGCCGTCCACTTTGACAACAAAGTTGCCCCAAGTTTTACCATAATCCTCAAGTTCGAGCAGTCCGGATTTGACCGATACGAGCTTTCTCCCGGATTTGTCAGGTTTTTTTGGTTTTTCCAGCGGTGGAGAGACTGTTTCGCTCAGCGTTTCGAGCTTTATGAAAGCAACAGTAATTTCTCCTTTATCCGTACATGGGTCCAGGCGGAAACGTGTCCGGGGGCCTAACTTTTCCTTAATAATAAGTGAGTAGTCATGCCATTGGCCATCGTTTCGGACGGTGAATCGAAGTGAACGACCGGCTATGAAGGCCTTGCCGTAAAAGAGTTCGGCGTGGGGGTCCGCGATTGATTTCATACGTATGTTTACTCTGGTCATTTTATCGCCGGGCAAATCCACGGCCGGGCCTTCTATCCACGGATCCTCTCCCGTTGATTTAACAATCAGACCTTCAGCCGAGGAATGCAGATTATCCACCCTGTTATTTGCCGTCCAGCCGTGAGCAGCCTTGCTGAAGTCCCATTCGACGACTGTTTTTGCGCAGGCTGCGGCGGGCACCATCATAATCACCGTCATTGCCAGGAGAACCGGCAATGTAGTATTAGGATTTACCCTTTTAGAGAGAAAACCTGCGATAATTTTACTGAGTTTAATCATAGGCATAGTAAAGCTCCTCCGAACTCTGTTCAAATCTGCTATAACAAAAATGCAGATGGTTCAGGTTTGTTCGCCAGAATTTTCTTTTGGTCTGTGTTTGTCTATATAATTGCTCAGAGACCTATGTATTAGTCGAAGGCCTATCAGAACAAAAATTGCAATTAAAGTCGATATAACCGCCAGTTCGTACAAACCAGCGCCGCAGGCCATTCCAAGACATGCCATGAACCAGATTGTCGCCGCGGTGGTCAGACCGTGGACTCCGCCCCTGTCCTGGATGATGGCACCGGCACCAAGAAAACCCACGCCGGTGACGACACCAGCAGCTATTCTTGTAAGTGAGTCTCCTTCGCCGGCCATTCGTTTGGAAATTATGGTAAAGATTGCTGCACCAAGGCAGATTAAGATGTTCGTACGAAGTCCTGCCGCTTTACCGCTGAATTCTCTCTCAACACCGATTGCCGCACCCAGTACGACGGCCAACACTATACCGAAGACATCGCCTGGCCAAATCATAGCTCACCCTTTGTTTCAACACTTTTTTAACAACGGTTCCCGACACGTCTTTCAAAAGCAATGCTAAATCCTATATTATTCCCGCGAAGATGTAAACCAGGAAATAATCCGGAAACACTTCTATGCAGATTTCAATGCTTCCTTCGCAACATCATTCATAATCCAAGCTCTACACGATGATTTTCCGGATATATTTTTCACTACTCAAGAGCGGTTTAAGGGCGTATAATCAAAGCTGTTATGGAGCGTGCCGTTTGCAGGATTATCGATGCGAATTTCAATCGCGGGCGTGAAGCGATTCGGGTAGTTGAAGACTATTGCCGATTCGCCCTGAATTCGGCTGCGCTGACCGAACGTGCAAAGCAGCTTCGCCATGAGCTTTCAGCGGCTGTCGGCAAACTCGATGCCGGCCGGCTTATCGCAAGCAGGGATACGCCCGGCGACGTCGGAGTTGGGCAAAAAGTCGTTCAACAGCTTCGACGTACGGACCTGCACGATAGTTTCACCGCCGGCTGCAAACGCCTAACCGAGGCACTGCGGACGCTTACCGAGGCGACACAGGCGATAAATCCCGACGTAGCTGAGACAATAGAGAAATTGCGATACGATGCCTATACACTGGAAAAGGATATTGTTGTCTTCAGTGAGCCGGCTGAGAAGTTCAAACAGGTCAGACTATATGTGATAATCACCAGTAGTCTACCTGCTGATGTTATCTCATTAACGCACAAATGCGTGGAAGGTGGTGCGGATTGTATTCAACTAAGGGCAAAGGAGGCTGAGGACGATAAGGTCTTTGCACTTGCCTCCGAATTTGTGCAGATATGCAAAGCAGGCGGGGTCTTTAGCATAATTAACGACCGGGCCGATATTGCGGTCGCGACCGGTGCGGACGGCGTACATCTTGGGCAAAATGACCTGCCGATTGAGCAAGTTCGTAAGCTCCAGTTGGCTCCGTTAATTATAGGAAAGAGTACACATTCTCTGAAGGAGTTGGAGACCACTTTTAAGGAGAATCCAACATACGTTAGTCTGGGGCCGGTTTTTACTACTCCTACAAAACCAAGCGTCGCGGCAGTCGGTCTGGATTACGTTAAGCAGGGCCTGGAGAAATTGGCCGACACGGGTATCGGTCATGTTGCTATCGGCGGCATCACGCCGGACAATGTTGAAGAGGTTTTGGAGGCCGGTGCTGGAACAATTTCGGTTTGTTCTGCTGTTACCGAAGCTAAAGACCCTACGACGGCCTGCCGGGCACTGAAAAAGAAAATTGCCGCTTTCAAAAAATAGCCATTTAACCAATAAAACGATGATTTTGAGGAGACTACTGATGCACAGAAACAAGCTTATTCGCATCTCATTATTTTTACTCATCACACTTACGATATTTTTGCAGGCCGGTATGCCATTAATTGCGGAATCCTTGCACGAGAGTACAGTTTCGCGTAGAGTCCTGGCGTTTTATTATCCGTGGTACGGTACGGCCGATGGGCCGGGCGGCGCGGGCAGGACGGAGCACTGGGGGCGTATCGATGAGGTCAACAAAGATATTCAGGCCAGCACGCATTACCCAATCATAGGCGCCTACGATTCGCACGACCCAAAGGTGATAGAGAAGCACTGCCGGTGGGCCAAGCGTGCCGGGATAGATACGTTGATTGTGAGCTGGTGGGGCCACAACAGCTACTGCGACCGGGCGATGGACAAGATTCTCGATGGCTGCCGGCAATATGGGCTTACCGCCTGTATTTACTACGAAACCGTGCCGAGGCCGCAGACGGCCGAGTCCGCGGCCAACGATATCGTCAAGGTGCTCGATAAATACGGAAAGCACCCCGCTTACCTTAAAGTCAATGGCAAGCCGGCGATATTTATATACGGCCGAACCCTCCAGGAACTTGGGCTGACCGACTGGCTCAAGGCCATCCAGATTATCAATAAAAAACATAAAGGAGGCGTAACAACAATCGGCGACCAATTCAGCTATGGTGCGGCCCGTATTTTCGACGGCGTCCATACGTATAATACCGCAGGCCCCCTGCAAGGGCAAAAACCCGACGCTGCACGCAAGTGGGCCGCTGAGACGTACAGGTCATGGGTGCAACTGGCCAACCAGGCGGGTAAAATTAGTACCATAACTGTGATTCCGGGCTACGATGATACGAAAATCCGCAAACCGGGCCTTGCGGTGGAACGCTATAAAACGAGGCTTTACCGCGCCCAATGGGAAGAGGCCATCAAGGCAGACCCGCACTGGGTACTGATTACCAGCTTTAACGAATGGCACGAGGGAAGTGAGATTGAGCCATCCGCGGAATACAAACACGATTATCTTGAGCTCACGGGCCAATATGCTAAGCGCTTCAAGGCAAAAAAACGCAGCGTTCATCAGCAGGCGGCCCCAAAAGGACCGTCCAGCAACGAACAATCCAAATTGCTGAAAAAGTTCGAGAAACTGCGTGTCGGCGTCCTGCCGAATGCGGACTCGATGGCGTTCTGGTGGATTATGGATTTGGGTGTGGGAATGGACGTTCTGGCGTGGGATGATGTTGTGGGAGGTAACGCTGCGCCCGAAAAATACCCGATATTGCTATATTGCTCCGGAGAACACTATCGCCGGACTGTCAACAAAACCGGCGACGTCGATAATGCGCTGGCCGGTTACTTGAAAGCGGGCGGCTTCCTCGCGGTGCTGCCCGGACTTCCGTGGCCTTTCTATTACGATGAGAACAACAAAGTAGTGAACAGCAGCGGCCGGTTCGGCTTGAACATTCAGGGCGGATGGGAAAGGCCCCCACAGGATTTGAAACTGCATTTCGTGCAGCCGCAGCGACATCTGCCGCACGTACCTGACCAATTCCCGTTTCCTACGTCGGGAGACCAGCGATGGAGGGCGTTCTTTGCCGGTAAAGATACCAAACATACCTCATTGCTGCAATTGCACGATGGCGGGGGCAAGTACCTTGGGGATGCTGTTGCTTACGCTGAGCTAAAAAGCGGGGGCAGAATTGTCTATGCCTGGTTCAGCCTGCTCAACGGGCCCCACGCCGAAGGTTTACTCTACGACATCTTTGACCTCGTGGCTATAAAGCTCCAGAAATAAAACATAAAACGAAGGAGGAGGCTATGACCCTCAGAAGCAAATATGTATCGGTATTGCTGTTGTGTGTGTTTTGCGGACACCTTACAGCAGATGATAAGCTGCCTCTGAAACCTCCCGGAGAGTTTTTTCCGTTGCAGGCGAAAGACCACAAAGATGTTGATTCGTTCAAATCGGGCCAGCCGATTGTTGGAACGACATATTTCTACTGGTACGATATCGACACGAAGAGCCATATTATTGACCACGATGGTACGGATGCACTAACGACTCACCCGGCTGATATGAATGCAATCAGCTATAAACGGGCTTCGTGGCACAAACAGCAGTTACAGGATATGATTTCGGCCGGGGTAGATTTCCTGATGCCGGTCTTCTGGGGCGTTCCGGGAAAGTATGATGGGTGGAGTTTTGTCGGTCTGCCTGCTCTGGTTGAGGCGCATAATGCTCTGGAAAAGGAAGGACATCGGCCGCCTGCGATTGGTCTGTTCTACGACACATCCATACTTCAATGGAACGGATTCAATAAGGACGGAAGCAGTTATCACGTCGATTTGTCAACGGATTTTGGAAAAGAGTGGTTTTATACGGCTATACGTGACTTTTTCAGTATGCTCCCGCCTTCGAAATGGGCACGCGTGGACGGTAAGCCGATTGTTTTACTTTATTCGGCGAGCTTTGCAAAAAAACAGTGTCCAAAACAGCTTGATTACGTCAGAGACAGATTCCAAAAGGACTTCGGGTCGGAGATATTTCTGGTCAAACAGCCGGGCTGGCTGGGCGAAGCCGATGCAACGTATTCGTGGGGGGCAGCGGTAAACGGGCCGCTTATATACAGGCAGACCCTCTCTCTCGGGCCGGGTTATGACCATAGTGCGGTGCCGGGCAGAGCAGAGCTTATCGTCGAACGGCTCGATGGCAAGACCTATATTGAGCGATGGTCGAAGGTGCTGCAGCTCAATCCGACACAAAGGCCCTGGATGGTGCACGTGGAGACGTGGAACGAATGGCACGAGGGAACAGATATAGCTGATTCCCGCGAGTACGGCCGAAGCTATATTGTCCTGACGCGTCTTTTTGCGGATATGTGGCGTGCTAAAACGAGGCTCAGTCCTGCCGGTCTGTATCACGATGCAAATTCCGTTAGCTGGGAACAGGACCCCGTTAGAAATTCCAGAACGTCCAAGCTAATACGGCAAGGTAAGATTTCTAACGGGGCGGGCCAATCCAGGGGCCTTGAACTTCGCCCAAGCAGCGGCGATGGTGTCTGGAAAGCGGAAAAGTACGCAAATGTAAAAGCGGTTGTCTCCGCCTCGAATTCAGAGCCGGGCAAAAGCCGTTACCTGTATTTCAATGTGGACGACGCATTTGCTTATGAATTGTTCGACCAGACGGTGTCGGTATCGGTAACTTATCGCGATGCAGGATGCTCATCCTTTCTTCTGGAATATGACAATACAAACTCTCAAATAGGTCCGGGTGAAGGTGCTTTTCGGCCTGTTGGAAACGTTGTGGTTGATGGAAGCAACGAATGGAAAACTGTCAGGTTCACGATGCCGCAATGCCGCTTTATGAATCGGTGTAACGGGGTTGATTTTCGTTTTGCTGTTTTGGGTGGCGATATGGCGCTGGCCATAAGCAAAGTGCAGCTTGTAAAAACAAGGTAGCTATCTGAAATTGAAGAAAAAAACTCTGTCTCTTTCGGATAATCCCTATGCAGAAATTGATTATTTTTCTACAGCTTCCGATGGGATTTTCTACGAATTATCCACTAACAAAGCAAATTTCCTCCAAAATCCTACAGATTGCAGGGACTTTTGGCATAAAGTTTGTTCGTAGATAAGCTAAAAGAGGCCTTAGCGACAAGCGGCCTCCGGCATCAAACGTAAGTTGTTTCATGCAAACTGGTTACAACCAACCAACTCCCGTTCTTGCCTGGATTCGGTTACCTGAATCAACGGAAGACGTAGATTTCCGGTCTTGAGGTAGCCAACACCCGAGACAACGTCCAAACACGGCGGCAAAGTTATCAACAGGTTGTCCACAACGGTGGACCTGTCATAAGCTGGATACTTTACCATAACAAAAGGTGCCAAGAAACGCCGACGATTTATAAGTCTTTGTAAATACAGGCCATAAACAGTTCCGCCCAAATAGTGAATGAAAAAACATAAAAAAACAAAGCTGAGAAAACGTATAAAAACTAATGCCGGAGCACTTCTTGTCATGCTGTGAAGAAATGGTTATTGTATCTTGTCAGAAAACTTTGGGCACTGTACAATCAGTCCCCTGATATATGTATTAGTAAGGATAATAATTTGAAACGTTCTCTGATTACAATTGGCGAATCAATCCATGCTTCCATTCCGAAGACGGGCAAAGAAATGGCCAAGTTAGCGGAACTTGGGCCCGATGCTTATTCTGCGCCCAGTGAGCCGCTTGACAATATCAAGAGCCTGATTGAATCGCAGGCAGCCGAAGGTGCTGATTACATTGCGGTAAATCTCGACGCCTTTGGTGAGGATAACCCGCAGGTCGCTGTCGATATGATGGTCGAATACGTCCGGTCGGTTCGCAAATGGAGCAGCGGAGTGCCGATTTGCATCGACAGCAGTAACGATGATGTTCTGAGAGCCGGCCTGAAAGAATGGTACAATACGAAGAAGCAAGTCAAGCAGCCGCTTATAAATTCGGTCAAGACGTATACGATGGAGGATTTGCTGCTGCTAAAGAAGGATTTTGACTACGGATTCATCGGCCTTTTGGTCAGCGAAGATAAAGCCACCGGCCCGGGTGGTTCGTTCTCTGTTGACCAGCTTTACGGCCTGGCAAAGCAGATATATGAGAAGGCAGTGGGTGAATATGGCTTTAAGCCCGGCGAAATTTTCTTCGATTCGACCGTATTTCCATTAGCGATAGATATGCCGATGGAGCCGGGTGTGCCGGGTTATACCTACCGGGCATTCGAAACCATAAAGAAGATTAAAAGCGATCCAAAGATGAAAGGAGTGCATTGTTCGCTCGGTATAAGCAACTGCGTCCGCGATTTGCCGGGCCGAAAAATAGGCATCTGCAGGGCGTATGCTGCAAAAGCGATGGAGTATGGCCTTGATGCCGCTATTGTCAACGTGGCACATCATTATGGCCAGGTTGAACCGAACCAGGAACTGCTGGAACTCGTTGAAGCCTATGCAAAGATGGACGGTTCTCCTGAAAGATTGAATCAGGCAATGGCCTTGATGAGCGAATTCTGCCGGTCGCTGCGAAAGTCCGCCAGATAGTCTTTCTAAATCTTAATGGATTATTTGCAAGCCCCTTTTTACCTCAATCTTTTCGGCCGATTTCCCGTGTGAGGGAAGCAATAAAACTAAATCAGCAAGAGACTTACCGCCATTATCAACATGCCCAGCACGACTCCCAGAATGACGATATGGCCGTGGCCGAAACGGTGGGCCGATGGGAGAAGCTCATCCAAAGAAATATATACCATAATTCCAGCGACGAAGGCTAAAAGGGATGCAAGAAGCTGCTCCGACAAAAAAGGCCACAAAACCAGGAAGCCCAGACAAGCTCCGACCGGCTCAGCAAGGCCGGACAGAAATGAGTACAAGAAGGCTTTGCGCCTGCTGCCTGTCGCGTAAAATATGGGCACAGATACTGAGATGCCCTCGGGTATGTTATGTATGGCAATCGCCACAGCGGTAAATACACCAAGCCTCATATCACTCAGGGCCGTCCCAAAAGCCGCGAGCCCTTCGGGAAAATTGTGAATCCCAATAGCCAGAGCGGTAAGCAGGCCTGTTCTCATAAAAGATTGTTTTGCCGCCGTTGAATTATTTTCACCAAGCATACTGTAATCGTGAGGATTCTCGGGCTCGGGTATGGAGATGTCTATCAGGCCCATGAAAGCGATCCCTGCAAAGAAAATCACAACCGCCCAGACGTCTTTTATGGCTTCAAAGGCAGCGGGCAGCATCTCCACAAAAGATATGTAAATCATCACCCCGGCTGAGAGGCCCAACGAGAATGCCAGATAAATTGGTTTGGGTTTTTTAATGAAGTAAGCGACGGCGCTTCCTATCCCGGTTGACAGGCCGGCGACGGCCGTCAGCAAAAAGGCCGGAACGACATTTTCAGTTACATCCATAGCTTATCCCAATTGCTCAGCATCTGAACATAATACCAGAGCAAACAGAGACATATTAAAAATAATACACCTTTTTGACAACTTCGATTTTCTTATGTGAGCACCCACGGCCCAAATTTTATTCTTTCCTCTTTATGCGGCTTTTGGTAAAAATTATATTGGCCTTTAATAATCTGTTAAAAACGCAGAAAGGCCATAGAACAAAAAATATATGGCAATAAAAAATGGCTGACCAGATTTGCAAAAGGAGAATGAAATCGATGAAAAGTTATCCCGTTTTGATAATAATGTGTTTCGTTCTGTGTGTTACACCATTGCTCAGTGCTGATGAATCGAAAGACTCGGATACCATTAAAACCAGCACTTTCTATGTGGCCCCGATCGGCAGCGATTCGTGGTCGGGTCGGATACCGCGGCCCAATGCCAGCCGGACGGACGGCCCATTTGACACACCGGATGCAGCATGTGCCGCGGCACGAAAAGTCGATACAAAAGTGCCAAAAACAATAGTTGTTCAAGAGGGACTGTACTTTTTGAATGAGCCGTTAGTGCTGACAGATAAAGATGCAGGACTGACTATAGAGGCAGCGCCTGGGGCAAAGGTGTTTCTCTATGGAGGCCGGAAAGTGGCTGGCTGGAAAAAAGATGGCGAGAGGTTTTATTCAGCCGCCCTGCCCGATGTAAAGGAAGGAAAGTGGGACTTCCGGGCACTTGTCGTAAACGGGCGCTTTTGCCGGCGAGCCAGACTGCCTGAGAAAGGCTTCTTCACACACCAAAGCAGTTTCGATGTACCCTGGATGACCAGTACGGGCGGAGGATGGAAACGCAAGCCGACGAATGAGGAGCTGACCCAATTGAAATATAAGCCTGAAGACCTGGACTCCCGGCTGGACATCAAGAACGCGGAACTTACTGTTTATCACATGTGGGACGAGTCGCTGGTCGGGGTGTCGGCGATGGACACGAAATCCCATACCCTGACCTTTTCCACTCCTGCCGGTCACCCGCCGGGCGCGTTCGGCGTCAAAAAGTACGTTGTTTGGAACGTCCGCGAGGCAATGACCGAACCGGGGCAGTGGTATCTCGACCGCACAGCCGGCAAAGTGGTGTATTGGCCGCTTCCCGGAGAGGACATGAGCAAAGCAGAGGTTTTTGCCCCGACTATCGAGTCCATCATTCAAATTAAGGGCACAAAGAATAAACCGGCCAAGGACATAACCATTCGCAGTCTCGTGCTCTCGGTAACGACGACTCCATTGAAAGCGGGCGGTTTCGGCGCGGGCAGGTTCGAGGGGGCTGTCTCTATTTCCTCCGGCCGGAATTGCAGTCTTCTCGACCTCGAAATCGTCAACGTCGGCGGCCAAGGTATCAAGGTTTCGGGAAGCAACCTGCTTATTGAAAATTGCCACGTCCACCACACCGGCGCCTGCGGCATCAAGTTCAGCGGAGCCGGCTCTCTAATTACAAATAATTACATTCACCACGTTGGCCTTACCTACCCCAGTGCGATTGGTCTTCAGGGAGGCGGCCAAGACAACGAGGTCAGCCATAATGAAATCCACGACACACCTTACACGGCCATTAACTGGGGCGGA
Source organism: uncultured Pirellulales bacterium (assembly GCA_964451425.1). Taxonomy (GTDB): domain Bacteria; phylum Planctomycetota; class Phycisphaerae; order Sedimentisphaerales; family Anaerobacaceae; genus CS2-K091. The sequence continues at coordinate 5,914 of CAYVIT010000050.1, read as the reverse complement.
GAGAGAAACCGAATCGAAAAGAACCTGATTTATCGTGCGATGCTGGAATTGCATGACGGCGGAGGTATCTACTGTTTCGCAGGCAAAGGGCTTGTGCTGCGGGGTAATTTCATTCGGGACATACCCGATACGGGCGGTTATGGGTCCTCAGCTTACTATCTCGATGAGCGGTCTGAGAACTGTATAGTCGAGGGAAATTTATCACTTAACGTTGGCCGGCCTACACACAACCACATGGCAAAAAATAACACTATTCGCAATAACGTTTTTATCTGTGATGAGGATGCGAGATTTACATTCCCGAGGTCTTCGGATTTTGTATTCGAGAGAAACATCGTCTATGCCAGGGGTAAGATTGTATTTGACAATACCGATGCCATCACGACATTCAAGGACAATGTCCTGTACAGCACGGAAGGCCAAGTTCAAGGCAACAAGATGAGCCGATACAGCCGGACAGGCTCTGAACCATTGCAGCCGGACGACAATCTGTTCGCGGACCCGCTTCTTGTCGAGTTTGAAAAGGGTAAGGTCAGCTTTGACGCCAAGTCACCGGCGATCAAGCTCGGCATAGAACCGATAGATGTCAGCGGTGCCGGTCGGCGGCCTTAGTGTGGCGGCTCAAAATCACTTGGATGAGAATATATTTTATTCTTGACCTATTGGCCGGCCATTGTTAGAAAATAACCGGTTTATCAAATAAATTTGCATTTAAATGGAAGGGAATTGCACTATGGCAGAAATAAATGAAACCCCGGAAACGCCGGAAACTCCCGGCGGTGAACCCAGCGCCGAGCAGCCCACAAGTGCGGAACCGGCTGCAAGTACCGAACAGCCCCGAAGTGCGGAACCGCCTGTAAGTTCCGAGGAGCCCGCAAGCGTCCAAGAGGAACAAGTAAGTGAAGAAATAAATAAAGATGCCCGCATGTGGGCGATGTTCTGCCACCTGGCGGCACTTGCAGGACTGGTAGTGCCAGTTGTTGGCTGCATCGTAGGACCATTGATTATATGGCAGATAAAGAAAGACGAACACCCATTTGTCAATGAGCAGGGCAAAGAAGCGGTGAACTTCCAGATATCGATGTTGATATATGGGATTGTTGCGGGGCTTCTGTGTTTTGCGTGCGTCGGTTTTGTCTTGGCGCCGGCGGTAGCCATTTTTGACATCGTCTTTTTAATAATTGCGGCTGTTAAGGCCAACAATGGTTTCCACTACCGCTATCCGCTTTGTATCCGGTTCATTAAATAGACGTCGGCGGCACGAAAAATAAACACCAAATGCGATTTGCTATCAAGCTATCGATTAGCGTGTGCATTATCCTTTTTTGCACATGGATAGTGGGCAAGCATAAGCTTCCGACACTGGCCGGCCTGATTACAGTCATGCCTCTGACCAGTCTCATTGTGCTTGTCTGGTTATATCTGGACAACCCGGGCAATTTCAACCTGATGACCGATTATACTAAAGGGGCTTTATAGGGGATTTTGCCAACGATTTTATTTTTCATTACAGCTTTTATGTGCTTTCGCAGGCACCTGTCCCTTTGGATTGTGCTTTGCGCCGGCTTTGCGGTCTGGCTTATCGCCGCATTTGTTCATCAGTGGCTGCTCAGTAAATAACCGCTGAGCCAGTTTGTTCTGACCCGGCGCAGTGAACTAATCTTCAACAGTTATCTCTGCCCTTGCAAAATTGCCGCTGCTTCGATATTATAGCGTAAATGGCGGCAAAAAAGGACAAGCACAAGGATGCTCCGAGTGCGGTCAATAAGAAGGCTTATAGAAACTTCGAGCTTGTCGAAAAGTTCGAGGCCGGGCTTGAGCTTTTAGGCTCGGAGGTCAAATCGCTGCGGGCCGGCCAGGCCGACCTCGACGGCTCGTACGCGAGGATTTTGGACGAGCAGTGCTGGCTCGTTGGTGCTACTATAGCCCAGTATCAACAGGCCGGCGTCATGAACCATGAGCCGACCAGAAACAGAAAACTATTACTGCATAAGGCCGAAATCCACAGGATAAGGGTAAAGCTTGAGCAGCGGGGATTTACCCTCGTGCCCCTGCGGATTTACTTCAGCGGCAGGGGCCTTGCAAAGTTAGAGCTGGCCCTGGCCAAAGGTAAAAGGCAATATGACAAACGAAAGACAATCACCGAACGTGACCAGAGGCGAGACTTAGACAGGAATATGAAAAAGTATCGCAGATAATTAAAAAGAAAAAGCAGATTCCCGCCTGCGAGCGAATAACAAAAGCAGCACAAATAAAACTTTGCAATAAGATATATTCAGGACAGGAGTTTTTAGAATGGCTGAAGAAAAAAAAGAAGAGAAAAAAATTATAGTCGACGAGGACTGGAAAAAGGAAGCTCAAAGAGAAAAAGAGACATTAGCCGCACAGGAAGAAGAAGAAAAGAAAGCAGAAGAAGAGACTCGTCGCGGGCCTTTGCCTAAGGGTAATTTTGCGGCGCTGATAAGTATGCTCGTTACGCAGGCATTTTTTGCTATGGGGCTGCTCCAGGTCAAAGAAGGCAAGGAAAGAGAGCCGGATTTGGAGCTGGCTAAATACAACATCGATATGCTCGAAACCATCGAGGAAAAAACCAAAGGCAACCTGACTGAAGAAGAAAAGAAAGTCCTCGAAAATACACTCAGTCAGGTCCGTATGGCCTACGTTCAGGTTACAGAGCAAGTCCCACCAAAAACTCAATGAGTAAAGTGGCAAAAATACACGTAAATTTGAAACACAAAGAGAACTCTCTAACGAGGTAAGCCGTATTGGCAAATATATTGGATAAAATTGTTGCGGATAAAAGGACGGAAATCAGGGGCCGACAGTCCCAGAGAAGTCTTGAGCAGCTTAAAGAACAGGTTGTCTCTTTGCCGAAGTGCCGCAATTTCTACAAAGCTGTCACCAAGCCCAACAGGCGGGGCATAAACGTTATTGCGGAGGTGAAAAAGGCCTCGCCTTCAGCCGGTATCATTCGCGAGGATTTTGACGCCGTGGCGATTGCGCAGACCTACAAGAAATGCGGTGCCGATGCAATCAGCGTTCTTACCGATGAAAAATACTTTCAAGGCCGACTCGAATACATAAAGCAGATAAGCGAGGCGGTGGATTTGCCTATTTTGCGAAAGGATTTTATCATCGACCCCTGGCAGGTCTACGAATCACGTGCGGCCGGTGCCGATGCGATATTGTTAATAGCTGAAGCGCTAAAGCCCGGCGAATTGATGGACTTGATGATAACCGCGGCCGAGCTGACCTTAACGGTCCTTCTGGAAATCCACCAGGCCGATACGCTGCTGGCGGTCCGCAGCCTGATAGGCTTTCCAAAGAAGGGATACAGCGTTATCGGAATCAATAATCGGGACCTGGCCACAATGGAAGTGGACCTGAATACAACCAGCCGGTTGGCGGAACTTATCGATAATAAGAACGAACTGGTCACCGAAAGCGGGATAAAGACGCGAGCCGATGTCGAGAAGATAAAATTCGCCGGTGTCAGGGCTGTTCTCATTGGGCAGGTGCTTTGCGCGAGTGCCGATATAGAAGAAAAATTCACCGAGCTATTCGGCTAATCACTTACACATAGAAAATGTTATTAAAAAAAACTTGTAATTAAAAGGATTACTTGTGAATACTATGAGCATATTTCTTTATCTGCTATTAGGTTTAATGACCGGCATTCTTAGCGGCTTAATCGGCATTGGCGGCGCCATAATTATCATTCCATCACTGGTTCTCGGGTTCGGAATGTCACAGCATACGGCTCAAGGCACGACTTTGGCATTGATGGTTCCGCCAATCGGTCTTCTTGCCGCATGGACGTATTACAAGGCCGGCTTTGTGGACTTCAAAGTAGCGGCCCTTATCTGTCTGGGTTTTTTTGTCGGGGGCTTTATAGGTGCCAGGTTTGTAACTGATATTCCCGACTTGCTGCTGAGAAGGATATTCGGGCTGGTGCTTCTCTTGGCAGCTTTGAAGATGATTTTTACAAAATGAGAAAAGTCGGCAGCTATACCTGCAATTTCTCTATTGATTTTGCTTCCGGGCTTTTTGGATTTTCGCCCAGGGGTCACGCAGGGTTGCCGTCCGATTGAATACGAGCTTTTCCCCCGAACTTTTGGGGTCCACGCAGAAATAGCCCAGTCTCTCGAACTGGTATCTTCGGCCCGGTTTTGCCTCCGCGAGAGACGGCTCAACACGACAGGAATCTAAAATTTGCAATGAATTCGTATTCAGATTGGATTTGAAGTCCTCGCCCCGGCCTACATCATCCGGGTCTTCTTTGCTGAACAGATGGTCATACAAGCGTACTTCGGCAGGCAGCGAGTGAGAGGCGCAAACCCAATGCAGTGTTGACTTGACCTTGCGTCCGTCCGGGGCGTCACCGCCCCGTGTAGCGGGGTCGTATGTGCAGCGAAGCTCAACGATTCGGCCGCTGTCATCCTTAACTACATCTTTGCACGTGATGAAATACGCATACCGAAGGCGGACTTCGCGCCCGGGCGCCAGGCGGTAAAATTTCTTCGGAGGCTGTTCCATGAAATCTTCCTGCTCGATGAAAAGCTCCCGAGAGAAAGGTACCTTCCGCGTGCCGGCACTTGAGTCTTCCGGATTGTTGACAGCCTCCAGCTCTTCCGTTTGTACCTGTGGGTAGTTTTCGATGACGACTTTTAGCGGCCTGAGTACGGCCATCACGCGAGGCGAGGTTTTATTCAGGTCCTCTCGCAGGCAATATTCCAGCAATGCGATATCAACAGTGCTGTTGAACTTATTAACTCCGATACGTTTGCAAAACTTCCGGATGGACTCGGGTGTATAGCCTCGACGCCGCAGGCCGCAGATGGTAGGCATCCGCGGGTCATCCCATCCACTGACCAGTCCTTCCTGCACCAACTGCTGGAGCTTGCGCTTGCTCATAACCGTGTAGTTTAGATTAAGGCGTGCGAATTCAATCTGCTGTGGATGATGAACGCCCAATTCGTCAAGGAACCAGTCATACAAAGGCCGATGATTCTCAAATTCCAGTGTGCAGATAGAATGGGTAATCTGCTCGATGGAATCTTCAAGGCCATGGGCCCAGTCATAAGTGGGATAGATACACCACTTATCACCGGTACGGTGATGTTCCGCGTGCAGGATGCGGTACATAACGGGGTCCCGCATGTTCAGGTTTGGAGATGCCATATCAATCTTGGCACGAAGGACACGGGAACCGGCCGGAAATTCCCCCGCCCGCATTCGCTCAAATAAGCCAATGTTCTCATCGACACCGCGGTCACGATAGGGGCTTTTCTTGCCCGGCTCGGTCAGGGTGCCGCGGTATTCTCTCATCTGGTCCGGGCTTAAGTCACAAACGTATGCTTTGCCTGCTTTAATAAGCTGAACGGCGTAATCGTACATTTGCTCAAAATAATCCGAACCAAAGTAAAGCCGGTCTGCCCAATCGAAACCAAGCCACCGAATGTCTTCTTTGATGGCTTCGACGTATTCATCTTCTTCTTTGATTGGGTTGGTATCATCAAATCTAATATTACAGAAGCCGCCCTCGTTTTCGGCTGCGATACCGAAATTAAGGCAGATACTCTTGGCGTGTCCGATATGGAGATACCCGTTCGGCTCAGGCGGAAATCGCGTCACTACCCGGCCGCCCCATTTGTTTGTTTTGTTGTCATCGGCAACAATCTGCCGGATAAAGTCAAGCCTGGCTATAGAATCATCTGCATTCATAATAAGTGCGGCCTTAATTGCCGGTGCCATAAAATTTTGCAAATTATAATGAATGACAACACTATCGTCAACCTTGCTTGGCTCTAAGAGCTTATCCGAATAACCGGGGCGTTATGAGGCCGAGCGAAAAGTTCAAGGCCAAGGCGGCAGGCCAAAAATGCTCGGAGGCGTGGTTTTCTCCACGTTGAGA
>CAYVIT010000049.1:0-21430 GCA_964451425.1 uncultured Pirellulales bacterium | reverse complement strand
GTCGCCATAGTTTACCTCCAAGATATCCCAATTTGAAATCTTAAATCTGAAATCTTAAATCGACATGCAATTATATCAACTCGGATTTTCAAAATCAATGCGTATGGATGTTAGGCAGTGAACGATTAAGTTTTCGCTGGAGGTCTTTTAGGCGGTTTGGCTCATCGAAGCCGAGCATGATAATGGGGAAAGCGGTATTGTTATGATATAAGGGTTCGTCCATATCGACCCACTCGCGACAGTACATGCCATCGGGGGTGCCGGGGATGGGGGAGAAATCGGCCAACATTCCGCGGATGCCGAGGCTGTTGACAAAACGCATCGAGTCTTCGAGCTGTTGAATATCGATTTGAGGATGGCCGAGGATTTGATAGGCGGTGATGTTCTTGGGGACAGCACCCGCAGAGATGAGGTGTTGAGAAGCCTTGGTGAGGTCATCGGAAGACACTTTCGAGCCGGTCTGCTGCTGCCACTGGACAGAAGCGGATTCAAATCCGAGATAGAAGGTCTTAAATCCAGCCCGCACCATCAGCTCGGCGAGTTCGCTCGTAAGGAAACGAGCGTTAAGGGCGTTGGGGCTGTGAAAGTTTACTTTTATTTTCCGTTTTATGACCTCATTCAAAAAGGGCATCAAGACTTGTTCAGCGTTGAACAGCAAGGCATCATCATAGAAGGCAATGTTCTCAGCTCCAAGGCGACATAACAGTTCCAACTCGGCCAGAGAATGTTGGAGCGGCCTTGCTTTGAATTTTCCATACACCTCGGGCACGGAGCAGTACGTGCAGTTAAAGGGACATCCGTCACTAAGTTTGAGGACACCAACGTTTAACTTCTCATAAGCCTGCCAAAGGGGCGATTGATTTAAATCCGGTTCAATTTTTAAGTATTGCCAGAGGGGCCCAAGATTTGTTCCCTGTACGAGTAAATCAGGGTCCAATCCCTGCGCGTGTTTAGTGCAGACTGTGACGTAATTGCCGCCTAATATAATTTTTGCGCTCGGCCAGGTGCTGCGGACATCTTCTATTACCTCCCGGACGCCGGGGTACCAATAGGTCATCATGGTTTGAATGAGAACAAAGTCACACTGCTGTTGGGTAGTGAGGAAATCTTTGAATAAGTTCCGGGGCAGACCAAACCGCCGGAAATAACGGGGGATGTGTTTGAGGCAGGTGGGGGGCGGTATCCTTTCGCAGTAAAAACGTCCCCGTCCCCACCGGTCGGACTCAAGATTCTTTTGTTTTGCTGCGAAGGGATTCAGGCGGTCGAGATAATCGAATAGCTCGACATCAACTTTACCGTGCAGATATCCCGCGACGGTCAGCAGGCCATAGGGTTTAAGCCAAAAACCGTAGGCAGCAAAATCGTAGACCGGCGGATTTACAAGCAGGATTCTCGGCTTCATAACTTTATGTGCAAATACCCAAATCGATTGCCATATAACGGACCGGTATGGCTGGAATTCAGACTGTTGCGTTTCCTGTTTGTTTTTTTTTGGCCGAGGCGTTTAAGCCCGGCTCACCGGCGCTCCTTCTTCAACGACATTAAAGCCCATGAGGACGCCCAGGTTCTTGATGTTCTGCATATAATCGCCATAGAAGACGTCACGGTGGAGCAGCGCCATTGTGCCGCCTTTGAGTATACCGGCACCCCAATTATGAAACATACTCCTGGCATCGGCGACTTCTGTCCAGAACTGGGTGCGGCAGCCGAGCTCATCGTGAGTAACCTTGAAGATTTTTCCGGTGGATATCAACATTGTGTCGAGGTTGATGAACTTGGCGCAGGTAACAACCTGCCCGATGCGGTTCTCCACCTCCAAAGATACACCTCTCTCGCTATCACTCTGGGTGCGAATGGTAAATGGGAGGCGCTTACTGCCCGGACCGTCCATCTTCGTTGCCGAGGTGCAGTGGAAGTGTATCAGCGCATTGGCGGCCGTATCCACAACCGGGTCGGAGATGAAGCCCGGAATCCCGAACGCATACTTGAACATCAGCATTGTCAGCGTAGAGTCCATGTCGCCCTCGCAGGCGCCGACCAACCCAAGGTCGTTTAGCTTGCTGAACGTCAGGCATCCTTTGGCCGGTTCGCCCATGCAATTTGAGCTTGTGACGGCCTGTGCCCGTTCCTTAATCATCATGTTCTTTATCGCCAAGTAGAATCGTGCCGAGTTTATAATCTCGTCCCTCGACGGTTCCACAATCTTCTTTGCCTTGCTAATCCAGTACTTTTCAGCTTCCGCTTCAGCGTCCTTGATATCCACGGCCTGATGTGCCTTGAGCGTTTCCTCAACGGTGATTGGGACCATCTCAACGCCGAGTTTTTCCTTGACCTGTTCAGCCGAGCAGGCAGCCGCCGTTCCCTGCGGACCGCGGACAACAAGGATACGAGTTTTTCGCAGATGCGGTCCGACCCGCATCAGTCTGACTATATTTTCAAGCTCACCCCAGTTACTCGTCGGCAGCAAAACGACCTTCTTGCCCGCCTTTTGCCACTGTGGAAAATACATCCAGCCGTGGCCGCTGAAAGGCTGCGAGAAGACGGCCGTGGGCAATCCCACATCGATAATCCGGTCCATCGCCTGCTTTGGTGCTCCTCCTCCGTGGCCGGAGAGATGGAACAAAATTACGCCATCGGCGTCACTGAGTTTTTCAACGACCTGAGCGACGTCAGTTGGAGGAACTAATTCACCACCAACGAACTTTACATCCCCAAGCTTTTGCTCCAGGTTAACAAGGTAATCATCAAACTTTTTGATTTCTTCTGTGGGCCTGGATAAGTAAATCCCGCCTGTCCTTCCGATGTAGACCTTATGAATTTTTACGGGGGGCATTTTTGGCGGCCATTCGTCACTTTCGCCGGCCATTACCAGCCGACTGCCTAAATGTCCGGTGAGCAGCATCGCCCCGGCCCCGGCCGCACCTGCCCCCAAAAACTCTCGTCGATTGATCGAACCACCCATAATTTGACTCCTCATTAACTAACATTTTCAAAATTGCTTTGTCTCAACTACACCGCTGAGGCTGTTACTTATGTATTACCATTCAGGTTATGATGGGGCTATATTACCATCTTATAGTCAGAAGAGCAAACTCCAAAACAGTGACATCCTGGAATTATTCCGTGTCTTTGTACTTTTTGCGCAGTCGTTTTAATTCGGCTTTGAGTTTTTTGACAGTGTCGGCGTATGCCGGGTCGTCGAAGACGTTTTTCATTTCCCTCGGGTCCTTCCTGAGGTCGTACAGTTCCCACTCGTCGATGTCGTTGTAAAAGTGTATGAGTTTGTGGCGGTCGGTCCTTACGCCGTAGTGTCTTTTTACGCTGTGGACAGCCGGGTACTCGTAGTAGTGGTAGTACATCGATTTTCGCCAGTCTTTTGTTTTTTTAGCCTGCAGCAGGGGACGGATGGAGCGGCCCTGCATATCGGGAGGTTTGTTGAGACCGGCAAAATCAAGGAATGTCGGGGCAAAATCCAGGTTCAGGACGATATTGTCGTTAACCGAGCCGGGCTTAATCTCCTTGGGGTAACGCACCAGCAGCGGCATCCTCAGCGATTCCTCGTACATAAAGCGCTTATCGAACCAGCCGTGGTCGCCGAGGTAGAAGCCCTGGTCGGAGGTGTAGAAGACGACCGTGTTTTTAGCCAGACCCGACTCGTCAAGATAATTTAGGAGCCGGCCGACATTGTCATCCACCGAGGCGATGCAGCGCAGGTAGTCTTTGATGTATCTTTGATATTTCCAGCGGACAAGGTCCTTGCCCTGGAGGTTTGCCTTCTCGAAGGCCTCGTTTTTGGGATTGTATGCAGCGTCCCAGAGTTTTTTTTGCTCGGTATTCAGGTCGCCCGGCGGTATGAGTTTCAGGTCTCTTTTGTCCATCGTCTTTTCGATGCTCATGTCCTGCTCCCTGGCGGCCCTTCCGCGGTTTGAGTAATCATCGAAGAGGTTATCCGGCTCAGGCATTGTGACATCATCATACATATTCAGGTATTTTGGCCCCGGCTCCCATCTGCGGTGCGGTGCCTTGTGGTGAAACATCAGGCAGAATGGTTTGTCGAGATCACGCTCTTTGAGCCATTTGAGACAATGGTCGGTAATAATATCGGTGGTGTAGCCCGTGTATTTTTTTCGCTGGCCCATCTCTATCATAGCCGGATTGTAGTACGTTCCCTGGCCTGGCAGGACATTCCAGTAATCGAAGCCGGTCGGGTCGGTCTTGAGGTGCCATTTGCCAATCATAGCGGTCTGGTAACCGACCTTCTGAAGCAGTTTCGGGAATGTCTGCTGGGTGCCGTCAAACTTTTTCCTGTTATCGATGACTCCGTTGATATGGCTGTATTTGCCGGTGAGAATCACGGCCCGGCAGGGGGCACAAATGCTGTTTGTGCAGAAGCTGTTCTTGAAGAGCATGCCTCCTTTAGCCAGGCGGTCGAGGTTTGGCGTCTTGTTGATTTTGCTGCCGTAACAGCTCAGGGCGTGTGAGGCGTGGTCATCGGTCATGATAAAGATGATATTCGGGCGTTTTCTTCCTGCCATCTGGCCGATACTACTACAGCTCGGCAACAATGATAGCCCTACGCCCGAGGCCGCCGCTGAGCCGAGCGTTTTCAAAAATTCTCTTCTCGATACTTTTTTCATTGTTTTCATTTTAACTGCCTTTCTCTGCTAATAATCTTTTCCGGCGAGGCTGTCTTTGCAGGATTTGCGCCAAATCTGGAGTGTTGCCTTCATCGATTTTAGAATTTGCGGTTTTTCTCCAGACAGGTCTTTTTTCTCGCCGGGGTCTTTTATCAGGTCAAAGAGCATATAGGTTTTGCCTTTGTTCCTGCTGTAAATTTTGTGATGGTTGTCCGTAAGCGAGACCTGGCTGCCTGATTCAAAGGCAATAGGAACGGGACGTTTTGTCATTTTACCTTCAAACAAAGGCAGGAGGCTGACTCCGTCAATCGGTTTTGGATGTCCCTTCATATTTATATCAAGAATGTTTAGAACGGTAGGGAAGTAGTCCGAGGTGCAGCAGGGGATATCGGCTACTCGGCCGCCTTTTATGCGCGCGGGCCATTCGAGCAGAGCGGGAACACGGACGCCGCCCTCAAAGAGACTGCGCTTGCGACCGCGCAAAATGCCAGCGGAACCTCGCGTGCGACCGCTCCTGCCGTCTTTTCCCTCAGGACCGTTATCACTGCAAAACCATACCATCGTACTATTGGTGATGTCCAGCTCACGCAGCTCTCTGCGAAGCCGACCAATCTGCTCATCCATTGCAGTAATACATCCGTAGTAATGCTGCTCATCCTCGCTGTACTGTGAGTACATCTTTCGATATTTCGCCCCTGCTATGACCGGCAGGTGTGGGGTGTGAAACCAGACCACAGTTAGAAATGGTTTTCTTTGTGTTGCAGCTTTGCGGATAAACGGAACAACGCGGTCCATAATGACCCGGCTGTCGTCACCTTCAAGATTCTCGGTCGCTCTTGTACCGTCTTCTTTCCAATAGTATGTTCCATAAGGCTCGTTTGATTCAGGCTTTTTCATAGGGTCCCAAGTCGGGACCTTTGCTTCCGTGGAAAAGCACACATCGAATCCATTCTCCCACGGGGGGGAGTAATGCTTTGCGCCTCGTGGTCCGCCTCGGTTGGAGTCCTTTTCTGTTTTGGTAAGTGTCCCCAGGTGCCATTTTCCGAAATGACCGGTCGTGTACTCTTGTGCCTTAAGAACCTCGGCCAGCGTGACTTCATCTTTTGGCATGTGTCCCACATTGGCAAAGGTGATTCCGTATCGATACGGATGTCGGCCCGTGAGGCAGCTTCCGCGGGTGGGTGAGCAGACGGGAGCAGCCGAATAGAAACGCGTGAATCGCAGGCCGGCTTCGGCCATTGCATCGAGGCTGGGAGTCTTAATAATCGAATTTCCGTTAAAACCCGTGTCGGCCCAACCGAGGTCATCGGCCATGCAGAGTATAATATTAGGCCCAGCTACGCCCCTGGTTTTTGAAAATAGAACCTCCGGCAAGGCCAGAGCTACAGCACCGGCGGTAACCGAACGAAGAAAATTCCTTCTGGTAATCATTCTGCATACATTCCCGGCAAAAAAATGTAATTCACCCTCGACAGTTTGGGGGTTATACTGTAAGCCGAAACTGTGGATTATAATAATAGATATAGCGGGTTTTGTCTACTCAATTGATACTTCTGTTGAAAACTGCATTATGCTGGTATAATACCGAATAAGAGCCTGATAGAAGAAGTTACGGCTTGCGTATTATTTATTCGAGGTTCGTGTAACGAATTATTGCGATAACAGGCATGTTTTAAGATGGCCCAACTAAAGAAACAATTAGGTGCTCTTGATGTATTTGCGGTTGCATCCGGGGCGATGATAAGTTCAGGTCTTTTTGTTTTGCCTGCCATCGTGTTTATGAAAGCCGGGCCTGCGATGATATTGTCGTATTTGTTTGCATCGCTTTTAATCATTCCGAGTGTCCTTAGCAAGGCTGAACTGGCGACGGCCATGCCTCGGGCCGGCGGAACGTATTTTTTTGTCGAACGAAGCTTGGGCCCGGCCTGGGGAATGTTCGGCGGATTGGCCGGCTGGTTTTCATTGGCATTGAAGAGCGCCTTTGCCGTAGTCGGGATGGCTGTGCTCATCGAAGTCGTACTGCAAACGTCTTTTCCTGTTCAGCTAAGTCACTGGCATTTGAAAGCCATAGCGGCGGGATGCTGTCTTTTCTTTACGGCACTAAATATTGTAAGTGTCAAACATACAAGCAGATTTCAAATTGTACTTGTGGCTATATTGCTGGCGATACTTGCTATTTTTGTGCTCTTCGGCAGCAAAAGTGTTGAAGCGGCTCGATTCAAGGGCTTTCTGGACCATGGCTGGCTGAAAGTACTGGCCACCGCCGGCTTGGTTTTTGTCAGCTTCGGCGGTCTGACGAAGGTTGCCAGCATCGGGGAGGAAGTGAAAAATCCCGGAAAGAATCTGCCGATGGGTATGATATTAGCCTGGCTCGTTGTGACCGGCTTCTATATCGGTGTAATCATCGTTACGGTAGGTGTGCTGGACGGGGCAGAGTTCAAGGAGATGTATGAGCAGGACAGGCTGATGCCGATATCTTTAGCGGCGTCTAAATTTATGGGCTCTCCCGGATTTGTACTGCTGAGCTTAGCTGCGATAGCCGCTTTTGTAACCACGGCAAACGGCGGTATAATGGCTGCGTCACGTTCTCCGCTGGCTATGAGCAGGGACCAGTTACTGCCGCCGCTTTTAGCCCGGGTCAACGAGCGGTTCAAAACACCTCATCTGAGCATAGCGCTGACGGGCGGCTTTATGATTGCGGCGATAGTTTTTCTCGATATTGAATCGCTGGTAAAAACAGCCTCGACCCTGATGATAATCCTTTTTATTCTTGTCAATATGAGCGTGATTATCATGCGCGAGAGCCGGATACAAAGCTATCGGCCGAAGTTCAAATCGCCGTTGTATCCCTATATACATATATTTGCGATAATCGCTTACAGTGCTTTGATAATAGATATGGGGCGTGTGCCGCTATTGATTACGGGCGCCTTCATCGCTGTCAGCGCGGCGTGGTTTGCTTTCTATGTCCGGCGGCGCGTTAGCAGGGCGTCAGCGGTTATGCACGTCGTTGAAAGAGTCACCGACCACGAGCTTAAAACCGTAACCCTTGAAAATGAGCTGCGGGATATCCTGCTGCAGCGTGATGATATCATCGAGGACAGGTTCGACGAGTTGATACGGGAATGTGAAATCCTCGATATTCAAGGCCAAATGCACTCAGAAGAAATCTTTCGCCAGGTTTCCAAAATACTGGAGCCCAGACTGGATATCAGTGAGTATGTGCTTTTCGAGAAATTTCTTCACCGGGAAGCGGAAGGGGGGACGGTTGTTCAGCCTGGCTTTGCGATACCTCACATCGTGGTGGATGGCAATAACAAATTCGATATTATTCTTGTGCGTGCCCTTGACGGTATTGAATTCCCGGACACTCCGGAGCCGGTCAAGATTATGTTCGTTATGGCGGGCAGCCGGGACGAGCGGAATTATCATCTCCGCGCCTTGATGGCTATAGCCCAGATCGCACAGGAAAAGGATTTCGAAAAGCGATGGTCTGCGGCCAGGGACAAGGCGGCGATACGCAACTTAATCCTTCTATCAGCAAGAAAACGAGATACAAAATTATGATTGGTCTTGTTGCTGCTATCGCAGCAAAGTAATCTCCCAGCAGAGTTGACCAACAACGGGTCAAATTCCCTATATGTTTTACAAAACTTCTCTATCTTCATCGGGTATTGTGAGTTTTGCTTCGATAAAATCCTTGTGCGTTAATTTGAGAGAGGCTGCAATTTTTCGAATTTCCTCGGTCTCGTCGTATGACGTTTTTTCCGAAGCGTTTGCAATCCTGAAAAGGCACTTTATAAAACTCCTTCGCTCATCCAAGCTCGTACATTCAAAAAAACCCCGTGAAAGTCGGAAGTAATCGAGGCCCTGCAAAGCCCTGTCGCAGCTAATTTGTGTCAGGATTTGTGCCTGCTGTCCGTTTAAGTTCCACTGCGTTGAAAGCACATCCTTGATGGTTTGTTTTTCATTCTCTGAGATATTCGAATCCACGGCCGAGATTCGTGCGAGAAGTCCTGCTGCGAGGCAAAGTTTTTTGACCTGTTCAGGGGGCAGGTCAAATTTTATTCCTTTCTTTTCGCTTTCCGACTTGAGGTGGTAATAGATGTTATTTTCAATGTAATCATCAATCCGGCTTTCTCTTTGAGCAGCAGAGTCATACGTGTCGCCGCGTCTGTTGACGGCAGTCTTTATCATTTTTGAGAGTTTTGCCAGGACGCCGGTGTCCACATCCAATACACCCTTTTTGGCCTCCTCGAGAAAAGTTATTTCCTCTCCTGTGACGATACCATCTGCCTGGACTAAGTTCTCAATAGTGGAAACCACCAGCTCTCTGTCCTGCTCAGATTCAATTTGCTCAACAACCGTAGAGAGCAATTTCTGTCTTTCTTCCGAACTGACAGGCGAATCCATGTAGATTTCCAGTTGTGCCCATTCTTGGCCAGTGACATCCTCGAGATTGAAGAGCAGGTCCTTCAAAGAGTTGATTTCCTCGTTTTGCAGCTCGCCATCGGCCCAAGCGGCGGCTATGAGTAACTTCGCAAGATTCATAATGAAGTCTCTGCCAGACATAACTATCTCCTTAAACACGAATCTTCCATTCGCTCATATAGTTGGTTCCTGCTGTTCATCTTTCGGGCGGTGTTTCCATCTTCGGTGGAGCCACCAGTACTGGGTCGGGTCTTCGCGCACGAACTGTTCGATTGCGCTGGTGTATTCGGCGGTAATCCACTGGAGTGGGTCTTCCTTGTCGGCCCATTCATCGGGTGTAATAATTCTGTTGACGCCAATCTCAAAGAAAAAACGATTATCAACCCTTCTGCTGTACCCGACGCCTATCGGTGTATTAGTGGTGATAGCGAGCAGGGCTATGCTCTTGTAAGTGCTGGCCTTTCGACCGAAGAAATCGACAAATATCCCTTTTCTGCCGGCATCCTGGTCGACAATAAAACAAAGGGTGGCGCCCTTCGAGGTCAGCTTGGACATCAACTCGGCGGCACCTTTCTTATCGATTATTTTCTGGCCGGCCCGCCGCCGTACATCGTATAAGTATTTGTTAATGAACCTGTTATCCAACGGGCGGGCGATGCTGTAAATATTATAGCCAAAGAGGCCCAGCATATAGCCCATTATTTCAAAGTTGCTGTAATGGCCGGCGACCATAAGCATTCCTTTGCCTTCTTTCATCATCCACTTGGCCCTTTCAGCGGTTTTGAAGCGTGAGTAATGCCGCCAGTTATTTTTTTTCACAAGTCGTGGAGTAAAGAGCACATCAATCGCGAGCATTGCGATATGTTCGAAACTCCGCTGCCCCGTCCGCCGGAGCCATTGTTCGCTTTTTTCAGGGAAGCTTGCGCGAAGATTATCGAGAGCACGTTTTCGGCCTCGATGATAGTATTTCCATAACAGCCGGCCGAGAAAACAGGCGGTGTTCAGGTTGGTCTCGACGTCGAAGAGGTAAAGAAACATCACAAGAATCCGCAGCGCAATAAAGCTGAGCCAATCTATAAAGGGATTGTGTTTCTTCTTTTTCTTCTTTCGCGGGGCGGATTCAGTCATATACAACGATTTTAAGCTTAGAAAAAGCGTTGTCAAGCTTAAGAATCTGTGACACATACTTGAGAAAGTGTGTAGTTGAAAGAAGGAGTATGAATATTAAATATAGAGCACAGGATGGGCGATTTTCCGGGAATTTCTATTAATTTTTATTGACAGAGTGATGGCAGGACTTATAATGCTATCGGTTTATGAGAGTGGTGTATCATGAAGAGATGCAGGTTGGCCATCTCCATTCCTGCTCATAGTATATCAGGGGGCAACTGCGCGGTTTGCGCGCTATACAATAAAGACATTTATTGAAAGGGAAGGAAAATGAAAGAGACAATATTAAGGACCGGTGGCATGTTTTCAAAAAGTTTGGTTTTCTTAGCGATAGGTGTTCTTTGTTTGGGTGTTTCGGTTTCGCAGGGCGCGTATCTGCTGGATACGTTCAGCGATGACACTCCGGGAAACCTGCCCAACGGGCCGGAGGTCGGCAGCGCAAGTTATGCAGGCACTGCCGGCAAGCACGTAGTTATCAGCCTGGCCGGTGGCGACCTGAGATTGCAGTCAATCGACGGCTTGACGACCGGAAGCATGGTGATTACCTACACGCCCATCGCGGTGTCTGAACTGGCACGGATTGACTATCTGATGCGGATTGAGTCCGGCTCGATTCTGGTGGCCCAAAATGCTTTTTCACAGGAGCTAACTTTTTCACCGTTGGGCGCGAACATTTTCCTATACTGGGCTGACGACAATAAATTGTATGTCAGGATTACACGGCCCGGATTGCCAGACACTACCATACCGACCGGGTATAGTTGGAGTTTCGATACCGACTACCACATAACCTGGATTATCGACATGGGGGGGGACACATTCAATCTGGTGGTTAACTTTACGACGCTTCTGAAGGAAGAGGCCATAGGCGTGGATGTTACAGACCTTAACTGGCTGTACTTTGTGACGAATTACGATACTACAGGCAGCCAGTTGCTTGATAATGTTATGATTGACCGCATCTGCGACGGCCCGTGCATGTGGTACGTTGATGATAGTGCCTCCGGCAACGGCGACGGCACGAGCTGGGAGAACGCGTTCAGATATCTTCAGGACGCACTGGAAGCAGCAGCATCGGGCGATGAGATAAAGGTAGCCGACGGCACTTACAAGCCCGATGAGGGAGGCAGCCAAACACCCGGCGACCGCACGGCCACGTTTCAGCTCATCAGCGGCGTTGCTATCAAAGGCGGCTATGGCGGCTTTGGTGAGGCGGACCCCGATATCCGTGATATCGAGTCATATGAAACCATTTTAAGTGGCGATATTGGGACGCCGGGGAACAACTCCGACAACAGCCTCCATGTTGTTGCCAGCAACTTCGATGACCACACCGCCATCCTGGATGGCTTCACTATTACTGGCGGAAACGCCGAAGGTGCCTACCCTGACTATGTAGGCGGCGGGATGTACATAGATTATAGTAGTCCAACGGTAACGAATTGTTTATTTATCAACAATTCAGCAGGTGCTGGAGGTGGCCTCGCCGTTTGGCACGAGTGCAGCCCGACCATTATCAACTGTATCTTTATCGCAAACACATCGATAGGAGCTGGCGGTGCGCTGTGCTTTCAACATAGCAGCCCGACACTGATTTCCTGCATGATACTGGGCAACACAGCAGATAGTGGGGGGGGGATGTGGACTTTGAACAACTACGATACCCCGAAGCTGACCAACTGCGTGTTCAGCGGCAACGCAACGATGAGTAGTGGAGGGGGGGTATCCAACGCTGGTGTGGGCGGCCCCAATCCCAATCCTCCAGTGCTGACCAACTGCACCTTCAATGATAATTCCGCTGCTGTCTCAGGCGGCGGACTATATAACGCGGGTGGTAACGACGCCACTGTAAACAGTTGCATTTTTTGGGACAACAGCGATGCCGGAGGCACGGATGAGTCCGCTCAGATTCACACGTCCAGCATTACACCAGCGATTGATTATACCTGCGTACAAGGCTTGACCGATGCTTTGGGCGGCACGGGCAACATTGGTGACGATCCGTGGTTTGTTGACGCCGACGGAGCCGATGATGTCGTCGGCACAGAAGATGACGACGTGCATCTCCTGGAAGATTCGCCCTGCATCGATGCTGGCCATCCCGCAGTCGAATACCAGGATGTAGACGGCAGCCGGAATGATATGGGCGCCTACGGTGGGCAGTTTGGAGAAATATACGAACCAACATATACCGGAACCGGCTTTATCTTTAACAACATCGGCGAGCTTCCCACCACCGAGATAGGCCGGGATGGCAACGAGCCGAATGTGGGATTGGCAAATGTTGAGCATGATATAGCAGTGCTATTCGGCGTTCCGGAGTACAAAGACTCACCGTTCGGCAGCACTCTGCGAGTCCGCGGGCAGTTCGGACCTTATGATGATGTGGATTTCTACCAGATAATGTTGGCTAAATGGGATGATGGCAACGAGCCTGCGCAGGAAGATTACACTGTTCTCGGCGAAGAGGAGGGCGGACTATCACTCGGCAAGGTAAGATGGTTTGTTGACGCCAACGGCATCTGGAGAACTGAGTATGTAAGAATGGGGCCGAAAACTATCGATGGCAGGGAATACCTGTACCAGTTCAATCGGCCGCTCGACGAGAGCATCTGGTCGAATCCTGATTTGCGAATCAGGTGGAACACGAGAGTGTGCGAAAACGGTTTATACACCCTGACTTATAAGGCCTATCGCTGGGCCGACCCCTGCGAGACCACTTTGGTTGAGGTGAGCCTTCCGCCGACTGACGGCTGGGACCATCTTATCCTGCACATCGATAACAACCCTGTTGAAGCTATCATCCACGACGTCAGGTATGACCCCAACGCCGGTAATCCCAACTACGACCCGTGCACCGACGGGCTCATCGAGGAATGCGCTATCATCGGTCTTACCAGCCCCGATGAGAACCTGCGGTTTACGATTACCGCCTCGCATCCGATGGGATATTTGAGGCACTATGTTCTGGACGCAATCTCGGGCAAGAACAACTATCGCGGTGTAATTACCAGCGACAGCTATACCAGCACAACGCCTCCCTACTGGGATGGTGTGCATCATGAAGAATTTCAATCCAGCGATGGCTCGCAGGACCCCTGGGACCGCTGCGCGTATCAATTCCGGCTGCGCTGCTGGGCCCGCACAACCAATGGCGACTACTACATTTATTATGATATATTCAGCGACCACTATTATCTGGACTTTGGTTTAACCACATGCATGCGAGCCGACATCGACAGCAGCGGTACGGTTGATTTTAAGGACTTGGCCGAGCTGGCTAATCACTGGATGGAAACCTGTGAGTTGTAGCTCTATTAGACGGATCGCCAAAAAGAAGAGTAATAAGGGTCGTGAGCGTTATGCTTGCGGCCCTTTTTTCGTATCCGTATATGCACGAGGATTCTTATTGCAAAAGAGTGAATAGTTAAGATAATGTTTACCTTGTCAGAGGCTTATAGTTTAGAGCCTGGAATCTTAAAACTGACAAAGGATACCCGTAAAAAGGACTGACAATGAAGATATTCGTTCGACTCGCACTCGCCACGGCGTTCTTTTGTTTGCCCTTTATGCAGGTGGGGTGTTTGGAGCCATCGAAAAGTGGTGCTGTCAGCATCGAGAGGGCAGATGACGGCAGTTTTAAGCCTTGCTCTCCATCGGCAGTTTATGAAAAATCTGTAACAGAATCAGCACGGGACATTCCCGCAGCTTATGATGTGGATGTTGTGGTTGTCGGCGGCTCGACGGGCGGCGTTGTTGCCGCCGTGGAAGCGGCGCAGAAAGGCGCGACGGTTTTTCTTGCGACATCGCGGCCTTACCTTGGGGAAGATGTTTGTGGTACGTACCGGTTATGGCTCGAACCGAGCGAAGTGCCAGTGTCACCGCTTGCGAAGAAGATTTTTGCGGAGCCGGCTATTGTACCTTCGGTGGGGAAGGGAATTGCTTTTACCTACAAAGCCGACAAACCATCCGCCGGTGTTCATAAAGATACCCCGACACCATCGTTACTTACCGACGGGAAGTGGAGCAGCGCTCCCGCCCAAAGTGTTCAGTACGATGACGATGTAACCATTACCGCTGAGCTGGGGCGGGAACATAGATTTCAAAAGGTCCATGTTCTTGTATATCAGCGAAACAATGACTTCGAAGTGGAAAGCGTGACAGTTTCCGTCAGTGACGACCTGCAGGAGTGGAAAGAAGTTGCGGCCATCAAGAATGAGAAGCTCGGCACAGGTTCGTTTGAAGAGTCGGCGATTGACCTTTCGGCGCCTGTGAAAGAGAAGGCCCGTTATGTGAAGCTGTTCGTTAAGAAAAGTGAAAACGTCGAGAGAATTCTGTTAGGCGAAATTGTGTTGGAGCAGGAGGGGGCAACCGTCGAATCGAGCGAGAGGCCTCGCATTCCTCCGACGCCAATGCAGGTCAAGCGCACGCTGGATGAGGCACTTATCGAAGCGGGAGTGCAGTTTTTGTACGGCTGCTATGTGACGGATGTGCTTCGTGACGGGGCGGGCAATCCAGCGGGTATTGTTATGGTCAATCGTTCCGGGCGGCAGGCCGTTAAGGCAAAGGTCATTATCGATGCCACAATGCGTGCAACGGTTGCGAGGCTGGCCGGTGCGGGCTTTCGGCCATATCCTGCCGGGATGCAGAGCTTCAGGCACATAGCCGTGGGCGGCGAGATCCAAACCGGCGAGGGTATCCGGGCACGAAAGAGGCCCATGCCAATCACAGGACGTCAGGTTGTCGAATACACACTTGAGATTCCAATGAAGGACGGCTCGTTTGCGTCCTTTGCTGAGGCTGAGCAGGTCGCACTCGACAGGACCTGGCATCCCGGACAGACGGATGCTACAGAGACACTCTTCCAGGTGCCGCCCGACCCGATGAAGGGAAAGAAAAATCTGTCGGGCATCTGGCCCGGCGCGAAAAAGGTCAGTCTGGATGTGTTCCGGCCAAAGGGTATTGAGCGTCTGTATGTCCTTGGCGGGTGTGCGGATGTGTCCCGTGATGCGGCGGAGAAGCTGATGCGGCCTCTGGAGCTGATGGAAGCAGGCAGCCGGATTGGCGCCGTGGCGGCTGCGCAGGCAAAGCGCACCGGCAGACTAAAGAACGTCGTATTACCCGGTGAAGCAGGTGTAACCGTGACATCAGGAGATACGCGCGAAAATTTGAGCTGGGTTGGCCGGGGGCAAAAGAAAGTCGCGACTATTCCTGCGAGCAAGAGGGCTGTGCCTGTATTCGGGGAGTACGATATTGTGGTTATTGGCGGGGGGACAGGCGGGGCGCCGGCGGGGATTGCGGCGGGGCGGCAGGGGGGCAAGACGCTTGTTGTCGAATACCTTCACGGGCTTGGCGGAGTGGGTACGCTCGGGCTTATCAGCAGTTATTATCACGGTCATCGCGTGGGCTTTACTACAGAGATGGATGAAGGTATCGCAAGCTTCACGGGCGATGTGAAGAACCTGAGCGCAAGGTGGAATCCCGAATGGAAGAAAGAGTGGTATAGACGCCAGATGCGCAAGGCCGGCGTTGATATCTGGTTCGGGGCGCTTGGCTGCGGCGCGTTTGTGGAAAACGGACGAGTCAAGGGGGTTATCGTTGCGACGCCGGAAGGTCGGGGCGTGGTGCTTGCGAAGGCGGTCATCGACTCGACGGGTAATGCGGACATCGCGGCAGCAGCCGGCGCCGAGTGTGCCTATACGAACGGCTCCAGTGTTGCGGTCCAGGGGGCCGGGCTGCCTCCGCGAAATATGGGGACAGGATACACCAATACCGACTGGACATTCATCGACGATGGGGATGTCATCGATACGTGGCGGGCATACGTGGTCGCCAAGAAAAAGTACAAGAGTGCATACGATTTGGGGCAGTTGATAGATACACGTGAGAGGCGGCGGATTGTCGGTGACTTTATTATGTCACCGCTTGATATCTTAAACGACCGGACCTATCCCGATACTGTGGTAATATCGAAAAGCGATTTCGATTCGCACGGCTTTACGGTGCACCCGGCGTTTTTACTCAAACCTCCGGGCAGAAAAGATATTTTTGTTAATGTCCCGTATCGATGCCTGCTGCCGGCGGGACTGGATGGTATTCTTGTAACGGGGCTGGGCGTCAGCGCACATCGCGATGCGATGCCTGTTATACGGATGCAGGCGGACATCCAGAACCAGGGCTATGCTGTGGGTGTCGCAGGGGCGATGGCGGCGAAGGACGGCTGCGGATTGCGTGATGTTGATATCAGAGAACTTCAGAAACACCTTATCGAGAAAGGCAATCTGCCGGAGAGGGTGCTGACCAATAAGGAATCTTTTCCGCTGCCCCAAGAAGAGATTGAGAAGGCTGTTGAGCGTGTTGCCAATGATTACGATGGTCTGGAGGTGCTGCTGACTCAGCCGATGAATGCGATGCCGCTTTTGCGGCAGGCTTACAAAACTGCCGAGACAACAAAGGCCCAGCTTGCTTATGCACGTATCCTTGGTATGTTAGGCGATGCGACAGGGTCGGAGATTTTGATTGATGCAGTGAAGACCACAGAGTGGGACAAGGGCTGGAACTTCACGGGTATGGGACAATACGGGGCGAGCCTGAGCGCGCTGGATAGTGCCATCATCGCTTTAGGACGAACACGTGATAAGCGGGGGCTAACTACAATTCTTGAAAAGGTCGGACAGCTCGATGAGAAAAGCGAGTTCTCACATTGCCGGGCGGTGGCGATGGCACTTGAGACGCTGGGTAATATTGCCGCTGCGCAGGCCCTTGCGAATTTGCTGCAAAAGCCGGGCATGATGGGACATGCTTTTACTGAAATCGAGGAGGCGAAGTTGCGGACGCCGGCCAGTCCTACGGATACGCAGACAAGGAACCATTCGCTGCGTGAGCTGATTCTGGCGCGGGCCTTATACCGATGCGGCGATTATGAGGGTCTTGGTGAAAAGATTTTGACCGAATATGCGCGTGACCTTCGCGGCCACTACGCCCGTCACGCACAGGATGTACTCAATAAAAAGTAGAAACGGATTAACACAAATTTAAGGAGAAATAGAGATGGCAGGAGAATACAGATTTTCGTTTGGGCCGTGGAATATTCATGAAGGGGCGGACCCGTTTGGGCCGACGGTGCGGGACAGTGTCGAATTCGGCAAAAAACTCAAATTGTATAAAAAGCTTGGCTTCGACGGGGTACAATTTCACGATGATGATGCCGTGCCGGATATGGACAGCCTCAGTCCCGACCAGATAGTCAAAAAGGCAAAAGAGGTAAAGAGTATGCTCGATGGTGAAGATCTGGTCGCAGAGTTCGT
The DNA here is from genome assembly GCA_964451425.1 of uncultured Pirellulales bacterium. Classification (GTDB taxonomy): domain Bacteria; phylum Planctomycetota; class Phycisphaerae; order Sedimentisphaerales; family Anaerobacaceae; genus CS2-K091. Next base: position 3,885 of record CAYVIT010000049.1, on the reverse strand, counting down.
TGCACCGCGGCTGTGGGAAGATGAGCGGACCATAGACGGGGCCTATACGTCGAACGACCCGTCCTGCAGGCAGTATGCGAAGGACCGCAGCCGGCGGATGCTCGATATTGTCGATGCACTCGGCACGAAGCTGGTCGTTGTGTGGTACGCACGTGAAGGGACATATATTCGCGAGGCGAAGGACAGCAAGGTGGCGGTGGAGCAAATCGCAGATGCGCTCAACGACATGCTCCACTACAATATGGAGGTCAAGATTGCCATTGAGCCCAAGCCCAACGAGCCGATGGACCAAGCCTATATCCCAACGACCGGCCACGCCGTTGCTATAGGCTATCTTACGGACTACCCGGAACGTGTTGGAGTTAACATAGAAACTGCTCATGCTATTTTAGCGGGCTTGGACCCTTCGGATGATATGGGCTTTGCCCTTGCTTATAATAAGCTGTTTACGGTTCACCTCAACGACCAGAACGGATTGAAATTCGATGAGGACAAGGCCTTCGGGACTGTTAATTTGCGTAGGGCGTTTAACCAGGTACGGATACTCGATGAACACGACTACGGCAAGGACGGGCAGTTTGTGGGGCTTGATGTGAAAGCGATGCGAACCCAAAAGCAGGAGGTCGCCACGAAACATCTGTCCAACAGCAGGACAATCTTTCTGCGGATGGTTGAGCTTGTTCGAAGTCTTGATAAAAGCAAGGTCGAGGAGCTGGTCCAACAGCGGGATTACGAAGAGCTGGACATGCTGATAATCGACCATCTGATGGGCAAGTAAAAACTCAGGAAATCGGATATTTCAGTTTGAGGGGAAAATGGCAGTAGATGTATTGGTTTTGAATACGGCGGTAGCGGATTTGCGAAGTGCGGATTTTGAATTTGCCGATGATTTGGTGGGCAAAGGCGGACTGGCCAAGTGTCAAATCGAAGATATTCCCGACTACTCCCAGGAAAAGGTGAGAGAATGGATTGAGGATGGTTTCGCAACGGCTGGCGGGCCCGGCAACTCTGCACCACTGATAGCACGAACCGGCCTGAAAGTTGCCATTGGGGTCAACCTCGGCAAGGGTGATTACGATGGCTTAGACGCCCAGGGAAGGTTCTTCTATGACTTGATGACTGCGAATGGTATCGATATGTCGCAGACACACATACACCCGACTTTACCCACAGGGACAACCTTTATTCACAGTACCACGGGTGATGATAGGGGGGGAATAGCGTACTTTCCCAGTGCCAATGATGACTTTGATTTTGAGATATTCAAAGGGGCCGCTGAGCGGTTAAAGCCGAACATAGTTTACTATATGTATTCGGGCCTTTCCGACAGGGGCGACGCCAACAGGGGGCGGGATTTGGCTGAATTTGTCAAATGGTGCCGGGGCAAGGGGGCTGTTACGATTGTCGACTGCCACACTCTGACCGCTAATCCCCATGAGCTGATAAGGACGGGTAAGTCGATAGAGCGATACCATCTCTTAGAGCCGCTTCTGCCTGAGGTTGATTTGTTTTTTACATCCTGCGATGAGGCCAAGCTGATTGAAAATACGCTTGCACCGGGGCGGGCGTGGAGTGACTTTGAGGAACATGAAAATAACGTGCACTTTCTTGAGTTTTTGACAGAGCGATTCTGGCGCAAAGACAACAGGACGAAGCTTTTCGGCGTGACGGTAAGTAACGGCGCCTACGAAAAGCATATCTGCCCGGATGGGTCCGTCAACGGGCCGAACAGAATCGAGTCGCGGTTTATGGCCGGCGAGGTGGTCGACCTTGTCGGGGCGGGAGACTCGTTCAGGGCGGGATTTATTTCATACGCTGCCTCCCATCTGGATGAATTCGAGAAAGGCTCTATAAATTTTGAAGAAACGGTCCAGATGGGGAACCTGTTTGCGTCACTTTACATAAAAGCGCCGCTCGATGACAGATACGGCGGCATCAAGCCTTATGAGAAAATGTTAGAAGTTGTTCGCAGCAATATAAAATACGAAAGTTTTGAAGCGCTGCAGAACGCTTTGCGTTAATCAATTTGAGAAAGACGAGGAAATACAAATGGCTGCAAACAATCGCAAATCCACCTGGCAAAACAAAGTTACCAATCCCGCCCAGATTGGAGGTATTGAAACCGCAGTTCTGGACAATGGGCTTGGCAAAGGGACACGAATCGCATGGGTCAATACCGGCTCCGGTCTTCGGTACAAAGTGGTTATCGACAGGGGACTGGATATCGCTGATGCCTTCTATAATCAACACAGCCTTGCGTGGCTAAGCCATGCGGGTGTCACGGCAGCGCGGCCTGACGCCAACCGCGGGCTGGAGTGGCTCTATTCATTCGGCGGCGGCTTATTGACGACCTGCGGACTGACGCATGTCGGCGGGCCTGAAGGTGAGGGCCTCGACGAACGGGGTTTGCACGGCCGAGTCAGCAATATTTCCGCCGATGTCGAATCCATCGTGCAGCCCAACCTCAAGGCAGCAAGGCCGGAAATGAGTATAACGGCAGTTGTGAAAGAGTCTCGCGTGTTCGGGCCGACCCTTGAATTGAAACGCACTATATCGGGCACACTTGGTGAACCGACTATTATAATTCACGATGTGGTGACAAATATGGGAAATACTGCCACGCCTCATATGATTCTGTATCACTGTAACTTCGGCTGGTCGCTGGTCGATGAAGGCACCGACATTGTGTGGAAAGGGAAATGCGTCTCTCGCGGTCTGGATATGGATAATGATATATTCAACAGCAAACACAATTTCCGAAAATGCCAAAAGCCGCGTGACAGTCACAGAGGGGGCGGCGAAGCGTGCGGCTTTATCGATGTTCGGGCCGACAAGAAGGGCGTCTGTACCGTAGGTCTTTACAATCGAAGGCTTGGCTTTGCGCTGGCTATGAAATATAAGAAGAGGCAATTACCCTGCCTTGCCAACTGGCAGCACTGGGGGCCGGGGGAGTATGTTACGGCGCTGGAGCCGGGTACGAACCCACCCATCGGCCGGAACAAGGCCAGAGAACAGAAGAAGCTGATTCAGCTCGCGCCGGGAAAGAGCAGGACGTATGACCTCGAAATGACGGTCCTGACCGACAAAGAGCAAATCAAACGCTTTCTAAAGGCTGCGGGTCACTAATTATGGCTGAACACGCATTTGTCGGATTCGGATTTGGACCCATCCAGAGCGGATTGTTCGCCAAAGAGGCTTTCCAGAGCGGTAACTTTTCGCGCATCGTTGTGGCTGAGATTGACGCCGAGTTGGTCGATGCTGTCAAAGCCAACAACGGAAGTTATACTGTCAATGTGGCGAGGGCCGATGGCATTGACACCGTAAAGATTGACAATGTTGAGCTGCTCAATCCCAATGTCGTAGGGGACAGGCAGACACTTCTTGAAGTCCTGGCCGAGGCCACAGAAATAGCTACGTGCCTTCCCTCCGTGGATTTCTATGAAGCGGGCGCAGAGAACAGTCCCGCTTCGTTGATAGCGAAGGGATTAAAGAACAGCAGGGCGAATGCAACCATAATATATACAGCGGAAAATAACAATCATGCAGCCCAGATACTTGAGCAGAACGTTACTGAAAAAATCGTAGGTCTCACACACAAGCGGGTGCAGTTTCTTAACACCGTCATCGGCAAAATGAGCAGGTTTGTCACCGACCCGGCGGAAATTAAAAAGAGCAAACTTGCCGCGATAGCGCCGGGTATTGAGCGTGCTTTTTTGGTAGAGGAGTTCAATCGAATTTTAGTCAGCCGAACGGCAGTTGGCGATTTCAAGCCCGGTATTGAAGTCTTTATCGAAAAGGATGATTTATTACCCTTCGAGGAAGCGAAACTTTTCGGCCATAATGCGATACACACTTTGCTTGGCTTTATCGGCGCTGTTAAGGGCG
>CAYVIT010000048.1:19890-21699 GCA_964451425.1 uncultured Pirellulales bacterium | reverse complement strand
ATTCTTTCACAGGCCTCCTCAATGATTTCCGGCTGTCTCGTATAACAAAGCCTCACATATCCTTCGCCGTATTCGCCAAAGCAGGTCCCGGGCAGTAATGCAACGCCGGCTCTTTCCAAAACAAAATCAGCAAACTCGGCACTGCTCATACCTGTCCCTTCTATATTGGGAAAAACGTAACAGGCACCTTCCGGAGTCAAACAGGATACGCCGGGAATTTCATTTAATTGTTCAACAATCAAATCTCTCAAGATTCTGTACAACTGAATTCTATGCTCGATAACATCCTGATTTCCCTTCAGCGCGCTTATCCCCCCGTACTGAACAAACGGAGGGGTACAGGAATAAATAGTCTGGAAAAGAATACCCATTTTTTTAATGATTTCCTTAGGGCCTATTGCATAACCCAGACGCCATCCCGGCATTGAAAAACTCTTAGCAAATCCATTTAAGATAATGGTCCTTTCCAGGCACTTATCGATATAGCTGGGTGAATAATGGGTTTTATCATAAATCACCCTCGAATAAATCTCGTCGCTTAAAAGATATAAATCCTGCCGTTCACACAGCAAAGCGATGTCTTCAACTTCGGTTTGAGTCATCACGGCACCTGTCGGATTTTGCGGAGAGTTAATAATAATCAGACGGGTTCTATCAGTTATCCGCCTTCTTACTTCTTCGGCTTTCAGATGAAAAGCATTCTCTTCTTTCAAAGGAACCCCAACTTTTTTAATGCCGGTATAATTCGTTACGGCAATATACGTGGAAAAGCCCGGGTCCGGATAGACAACCTCATCCCCTGGATTGGCAACACAACGCATTACAGAATCGATAATGCCATTGGCAGGCATAATAAGGACCTGCTCTATATCAGGCCTGAAATCCAGCGTCTGCTCCGTATAATCGCAGACGGCTCTCCTCAACTGTTCGATACCCATTGAAGCTACATAGTGAGTTTGGTCATCATCAAGAGCCTGCTTGGTAGCATTTATAATATGCTGATGCGCCCTGAAATCCGAATCGCCGATTTCGAAATGAAAAATTCTGCGTCCGGCCTTTTCCATCTGGCCGACCTTTACAAGAAGCTTAAACATCGGCTGACCAATCAAACCTTCCGTGATTTGAGATAACTGTTTCATAATAACCCCCCGGTTAGTAATCAGGTTAATCTAAATTCGATTATCAACATTCTTGTTTGATTCTTTAAACATTTGCAAACTGGTTTCTTTTTATAATCTGATAGCCTTTTATCAGTTCTGTGATACCCATCTGAAGAGAAAAATCCGGCTTAAATCCCGTACTTTCAATCTTTTCATTGCTTACGACATAATCTCTTTTGTCAGGGTCTTTTCCAATTTTTGCCTCGACAAAATAAAACTCCGGAATCTGTTTCTTGATTTCCTCACACAACTGCCACTTACTTAAATTCGCATCACTTAAGCCAACATTGTAGGGCTCGTCTTTCATACTTTCAAAATTACTCAGACAATGAATGAATGCTTTAGCTACATCGCGGACATGAATATAATTTCTTTTGAAGTGCGCTTCGAAAATAACAACAAAACGATCATTTACAGCACGGTATGTAAAATCATTAACCAAAAGATCAAGTCGCATACGCGGGCTGACACCAAATGCCGTTGCCAGTCGTAAAGCAATACAATTTCCCGCATCCAATATCATATTTTCCGCCTTTACTTTTAACCTGCCATAAAGAGACACAGGCCTTAATGGCGTTTCTTCAGTGCAAAAAATGCCTTTTTGACCTATGCCGTAACCGCTGTTGGTCGTAGGGTAAATAATTATCTG
>CAYVIT010000048.1:0-19790 GCA_964451425.1 uncultured Pirellulales bacterium | reverse complement strand
TGCCTTTTTGACCTATGCCGTAACCGCTGTTGGTCGTAGGGTAAATAATTATCTGCCCCTTACTTCGCAGGTCCAATATCAATTTTGTTGCATCAACAATGACCGTCTCAGCCTCAAATGGGTACTTTTGGCAAAGAGGCGCGCCCGTCAAACAGGCCAAGGGGAAAATTGCGTCAGCATCTTCTAAGCATTCGCCAATCAAACTTTTATCACGTGCATCACCGCGAATTACAGTTAATCTCTTATCAGAACAATAGTCTAATAATGATGACTGCCCATACATAAAACTATCGACAGCAATTACGTTGTGGCCCTTTTTTAACAGCTCTGAAACAAGAACAGAGCCTATATATCCAGCCGCTCCGGTTATTAATATGCGCATACCAGTGTCTCTTTATACCAGTTATAGGTTTGCCGGATTCCCTCTCCCAGACTTACTCTTGCCTTCCAGCCTAAATCCGTTATTTTGCTATTATCCAGGAGCTTGCGTGGTGCACCATCCGGTTTTGATTTATCAAACAGCACTTGTCCTTCATATCCGACTATCTCTTTTATCAGTTCAGCCAGCCCTTTAATCGATATGTCCTCTCCGCAACCAACATTAATAATTTCAGGCATACTATAACGGCTCAGCAGAAAGATACTGGCATCAACCGCATCATCTATGAAAAGAAACTCCCTGCGGGGCCCTCCTGTCCCCCAAACAACAACGCTTGGTTCGTCATCCTCTTTTGCCTCATGAAATCTTTTAATCAACGAAGGAATTACATGGCTGCTCTCCAATTCAAAATCATCGTTGGGCCCATAGATAGTAGCGGGTATCAAGGAAATATAGTCCACACCATACTGCCGACAGTATGATTGACACATCTTCATACCTGCTATCTTGGCGACAGCATACGGCTCACTTGTCCCCTCCAATTCACCCGTGAGAAAGTATTCCTCTTTAATCGGCTGAGGACAATCTCGAGGATACGCACATGAACTACCCCAAAAAACCAATTTTTTGACGCCAAACTGGTAGGAATTATGTATGATGTTATTCTGGATTTGCAGGTTACGGTATATAAAATCCGCCGGATATTCTATATTTGCAGCTATCCCACCGGACACAACATAGGTCAAGAATACATATTCCGGTCTCACTCTTTTGAAAAAGGAATGTGCCGAGTTTTGATCCAGCAAATCAACACAACAAATGGATTCACTAAGAATATTAGTAAAACCATTCGACTTGAAATATTGAATAAGCGCCGACCCTACTATGGATTTGTCGCCAACAATAAATATTTTAGCGGTCTTTTCCATATTCTATTATTTCACCGATGCTTTCCAAAAAACCAACGCTGCGGCTTTCAATAATCCCGCGATCTTCACAATACCAGAAAAACAATTAACAAAGTCGCGTATATCTGCTTTCGCTCGGCCATTTAAGCTCTCTGGGTGTTATGATTTATATTCTTTCGCACGCTCTGCGTAAGTTTTCTCTGAGCCTCGACAATCTTCCTTCTGCTCTCAAGCCCACCAAAACTGATACGGCGGCTTTTGGCGCTTTGTGCCAGCACAGACAGAAGCTGCCCTCGCTTCGAAATCACGTTCTTAATTCCGGCAAAATGTTCACGAACAAAGGCTGAAAATACAGCAAATACAAAAGATACAAAACCTGCCAGCGCAACTTTTCTTTTACCGCCACGAGACATTCTTACTTCGGGCACATTAGCCTCATCAAGAACCTGAATCGTCGGCATACTTTTCGCTTCCTCAATCCTGGCAAGCTCATATTCAATTACAAGCGTTCCGTACAAAGTCTCAAGAACCTCAGCTTTTCTCTTAGGAATATTGACAATGTCGCTTAACTGCCCATCAATTTCCTTCAATCGCCTCTCAATGAACTCTCTCTTGCTGGTTGCCTGGCCCGATGATAATCGTTTGTTCAATCGGTCGAGCTCCTCCACGTAGGCATTTGCCATCGCTGCTGCCATACAGGGATCTTTATCCTTAACTGTTATATAGAGAATGCCCTCGTTAGCAGTCTCGATACTCGTGTTCCCTTCCAGTATTTCGCGAGCCATAAACCGTTCTTTTACATCATAAACCTTCAACAAATCGAACCTGCCAATAATAGCATCCGTCACGACGCGGCTTTCCAGGATATGAATGTATATACCAGCAATGTTCATAACACCCATGGCATTGGCCAACATAGCTCTTTTCCCTGCTCCCAACCCACCTGCTAACCCCAACTCTTTCTGCAAGATATCCACTGGAGGCACAACTGTTGTAGTGGCTGAATAGAAATTTGGAGACAGAAGAGTTATAACTGCGGTTGTCACTATAGCAATTCCGCAAATCAACAGTATCATTCTTCGATATTTGAAAATCACCGTGAAATAATCGAAAAGATTTATTTCATCGCCGTCAGGTTCTTTTCCCAGTTTATCCATAATTAGCTTTAGTAAACCTTCACTACAGCGCCAACACTACTCCGGTCGCCAGCGCTATCTGGAATAAGACTTGCGTTATGTCCTTTGTGCTCTTAAGCCATTCAAGCCTATCCAGCTTCTTCGGCACAACAATCGTATCACCAGGCCCGACCTTCATACTCATAAAATCACCAAAGAACCAACGATTGTTTTCCGTATCCCAGGCCACCTTCCTGAGTTTTTTCTGAGACATACTGGCAACGGAGCCATCTGCTCGGATAACGCTCAAGTGCTTCCTGTCAGCTTCGGTCGTCGGCCCACCTACCTGGCCGAGGTAATAGCCTACGGTTTTGTTTTCCCGATGGAGCAATGCCGTTGGATTGTATACCTCACCAATAACACTAACAAAGCCCGGCTTCTCCGGAATGACCAGCACATCATTCGGCTCGAGTTCTAAATCGTATTCGGAGCCTCTAAATTCCTCAAGCAAACTCAGTCGGATTACAACTCTTCCGTCTGCTTTGGCTGCCCTGAGTTTAACCAGAAGCTTCCTCTGGGTCGCTACCAGTGACTCTTGCGCTTTAGCTTCCTCCTCACTCACTGCGCCACTTATTGCTCGCTCCGCACTTGTTAGGACACCTTCTTCCATTTGCCCAATAAGCTCGTCCATTCTTTCCTGTTGAAGAGCCTTGGCACTTTCCCGGGTAAAGACCGCTGCCCTGAAGTACGCTCGCTGGGTAAATCCTCCAGCCCTTTCTATAAGTGAGCTTAATGTTTCTCCTCTTTTTACAGGGTATGTGCCAGGAAACATTGCCTCTCCGGATATAGTCGCCATCCGGTCAAACTCAAGCTCAGGTATAGGCCGAACAACCAAATAGTCATAATCCTGCAGCGCGATATTGTGCTCGGGAACTCCGGCAAGCGCTTTTTCAAGATTAATATCGAGTTTCTCAGTTTGCATCCCGTCCTGAGTTATGTGCCTTCGAGTAATTTCTGCATTTTTCAGATACGCGTTTTTCATAAGCCCCCCTGCCGTATTGACCAGGTCGCTCACCTTCATATTCGGCACAAGACGATATTCATTAGGCTCATAAACGAGACCGGAGATGGAAACCGTACTTTTGATACGTTCGTCCCAGCGAAAAATACGAATTGTATCAAATCTGGCCAGTTCAATGTTTTCAGACTCATCACCTTCCAGCACTTTCCCCAAATTGAACGGAATAACCGTCTTGTGGTAATCCGGCTCAACAAGCCTTCCTATTTCGCCGTATTCCAGATTTGGCTGTGCCTGCAACACCTCGTAAGAATTAAGCACATCTCTAAGTCGCATACGAGGCTTTAATTCATATTTGCCCGGCCTGTACACATGTCCTTCGAGATAGACAACATTTTGCTCAAACGGTAAAACGGGGAATACCTTTATCACATCTCCATCTTGCATAATGGTTTCCAGAGGTTGCCTTGAGTCTGTTCCGGCTGTTCCGCCGGACATATCAAAGTCCACAACAATTCTTTTTTCATGGTCTTGTATTCTTTCCACCTGTACACGCTGCAGCCACCCTGCATACGTTACCCCCCCCGCCAAATCCAGCGCCTGCGCCAAAGTCATAGGCTCAGACATTTCATAAATCGCAGACCGTTTGACATTTCCGGCTATTCCAACAACCGACCCAATCAAGGGGATAAAAATCGTGTCTCCATCCCGTAAACGCGTATCATTGCTTTTGTCTCCGCCTAAAAGAAAGTCGTAAAGGTCGATAGTTAAAGTTTCCCCCTCATTTCTCGACAATCGTATTTCTCTAAGCGTGCCGTTCTTTGATGCCCCTCCTGCAGCAAAGACGGCGTTTATAACCGTCGAAAGTGAGCTGAGCGTATAGCTGCCCGGCGTTTGCGCCTCACCAACGACGTAAACTCTAATCGTCCGCAGCCTGCCCATAGTAACGGCCATCTTGAAGTCGGTATGCTTGCGCGAGAACTCGTGTCCGAGATATTCCTCCAACCTGGCAAATGTCATTCCGCCGACTTCCAGAACACCCACCTCAGGTAAAACAATTTTGCCGTTTCGGTCTACTATAACCGGATATTGGGCATTGACCCTGCCCCACAGTGTTACCGTGAAGCTGTCACCAGGACCAAGGGGGTAATCCGGCCCCACCGGCACACTCGTGACCGGCGCAAATGTCGATACCGGCCTTTGAAAAACATCGTAACCAAACTGAATCAACCTTGTCGATACATCTTCGGAAATCTCGCCGGAAAGCAACTGCTCAATAGCTGACGGGCCTTCCTCTAATGGCCACGTTTTTATTTCCGCCTGAATGTCATTAACGTCATTAATGTCTTCCAACGGTCGTTGCTCCGGCTGTTTCGCAAACCGAGCACGTAAAATCTCACTAATCTTCTCGGTGGAAGAAGGAGACGCCTCTCCCCTGAACACCTTGGGGACGCCGGTGCCTGCAAATGAAGTTTCCTGGGCCGACGGGCGATGACTCGTCATGACCAATATCAACATAAAGGCCAAAACCGCTCTCAATGAACAAGCACGGACAAAAAAATGTTTCGTGTTCCCAAAACCGGGGCTTGTTTTTTGGTGTAATCCGAACGATTCTGCACCTTCCGAACTTTGCAGCTTCCATTCTGTAGAAACTATCCTCGGCTCCATTCTACACTCCTTTATAGTTTGAACAACTTTTGAAGCAACGTGAACTCACCACATAAAAACCAGAGAAAAATCGCTTCCTGATAGATAAGTTGCCATAAGAATCTTATGCAAATCACTATTCCATAATGGATTTTCTATCCAAAAACCATCAACAATAATTCTTAACTCCGCGCATACTCCGTCCCCGTCGGTTACACTGTTACACTTACGCCACCAGAACCTTTAACGCCAATCTCGTTAAACAACCACCCCAGTCAAACAGCCCCCATTTAGACGGTCCCCAAGCGCGCAAAAAGTAGGCGATTATTCCCTACCTTCAGGACAAATACAAATTCATTAGTTGTGTTGACATCCTTGCCAAACAGCCCCCTTGCGCGCAAAAAACAGACACTCATTCTCCGCCTTTTGGGCAATCATAAATGACTTAGTTGTGTTAACTTCCCTGTCAAACGGCCCCCAATACGACAACCCCCAATAAACTGGTAGCCTTATACCCCAAAAGACAAACTAACGCCTTAACTTTTGGGCAAGCCCAGGTATTTTACATGCTCTTGCCATCCTTGCAGCATAGGCATGCAATCCATTAAACTAAACGATTAAACATCTCAAATCATTTCTGTCAAGACTTTTTTTTGATTTTTTTAAAAATTTTTTTAGCAAACAAAAACCGGGATTTGCCCTGCATTAGGTCTCAATTCCACGCCAAATTAAAGTTGTGCTTGACTTAAACTTAATTTTCTTTAACCTTTTATCGATTACTTCGTAGCTTTTAGTTTAAATTTTTGCAAAGTCGGGGCTTATGCGAACGAGTCTGGCTATTATGTTACTTCTTGTCACGGCATCTATGTGTTCTGCGTATGTATCGACTAACGTCCCGCTTGACCACTGGAGCTATGACGCCATCGATAAACTCATCGGCCAGGGGCTTATCGACAGCGCAATGATGGCCACCAGGCCGGTATCTCGTCTCGAAATGGCAAGACATATAGCAGAGGCTGTTGAAAAAGCCCAACAGCTCGATGAAAAAAACGAAATCATCCTGAGCTTGATTGACAAACTCAAAAAAGAATTCAAAGACGAGCTAACCACCACAGGCATAGTTGATGGAGAGCGCGTTGAGAACTTCATAAAGCCAATAGAAGACCTCTATTTCAGATACGTTTATGGTGATAATAAACCCGACCTTGAAAACCAACGGGGTGACGTTTTCAACAAACATTCCAACTATCGAACCGGCTTCGCCTCTCGAATGTCGTTTTTTGACACTGCCGCTTTCTACTTTCATCCCGAATATATCGATTCGTCTTTCGACCCGGACAGGGATATCGAGTTGGTCGAAGTTTACGGCAAAGTGGCGTTGGGCAGCTTAGAGATCGAAGTAGGCAAGGACTCGCTCTGGTGGGGACCCGGCTATCATGGGTCAATAATTATGAGCAACAATACAGAACCTTTCAAGATGGTCAAAATCTCAAATCCCCATCCCAAGCAATTGCCCTGGATATTCGAGAGTCTCGGTCCGTATAAGGCAGTCTGGTTCCTGGCCGAACTGGAAGAAAACAGAACCATCCCCGAGGCAAAACTGACAGGCATAAGATTCAATTTCAAACCTCATCCTGCATTAGACATTGGCCTGTCAAGAACCATAATGTACAACGGCTCGGGAAGACAAAGCCCGGATCTTAAAGACTATTGGGATATGTTTCTGGGCAGTAAAGAAAATCTTGGGGGTGAACTGGATAACAATCAATTAGCCGGATTCGACGTATCTGTTCTTATACCACTCGACGGCAAAATACCCGCACGGTCCGTCAAGCTCTACGCAGACCTCGCCGGAGAGGACAAGGCTGGAGTATTACCGAGCCGATGGGGAAGACTGCTTGGTCTTAAACTTAACGACATTCTCCTTCAAGGCCGAACAGACATCCGCGTAGAATACGCCAATAATCATATTTCAGGGCATCCGAGTTACTTTTACAACCATCACATTTACCAGTCAGGCTATACTTACAAGGACAGAGTAATCGGCCATCACATGGGCTCGGATGCAAGCGATTTCTTCGTCAGACTCGACCACTATCTCACAGATGAAATAATTCTGGGTCTCGAATTTGACAGGGAAAAGAGCCTTTTGTCAACAAACCGTCAAACTATCGACCAGCTCGGACTCGACCTGGCATTCTTGACATCCAATAACTGGCGAGTGAAAACCGGCTACCGATATGAAAGTACAAAAAACAGCAGCAGGCCGGACAATCATATTATCCATATTCAGTTGGTTTATGAATTCTGATATGCAAATGAAAGCTGTTGGTATCGATTCATTTATCTTTGAGTTTTGATGCTTTAAGTTTGGAAAAGGAGGTAATCTATGAAACAAAGAAAAAGAAAAAGCTTGAGCCGACGTCAGTTCATGAAAAAGGCAGCAGGCACTATGGCAGCTTTTACAATTGTGCCGCGGCACGTATTGGGCGCAGGCAAAACTCCACCCAGCGACAAGCTGAACATCGCGTGCATAGGCATCAGCGGTCGGGGCGGAAGCAACGTGAATGGCGTTAGAGGGGAAAATATTGTTGCGCTGTGTGACGTGGACATGCGGCGCAGCAGCAAAGCGTTTAAGGATAATCCCAATGCTAAACACTACCGGGATTTTCGCAAGATGCTGGACGAGATGGATAACCAGATCGATGCGGTGACGGTCTCCACACCGGACCATACTCATGCGGTGGCATGTATGGATGCAATCAGGAGAGGAAAGCATGTATACTGCGAAAAGCCGCTGGCGCATTCGATATACGAGATTCGCGAGCTTATGAAAGCCGCTCGGAAGCATAAGGTAGTAACGCAATTAGGCAATCAGGGACATTCATTTGACCATATCCGCCTGTTTTGCGAGTGGATATGGGACGGGGCGATAGGCGAGGTCTACGAGGTCCACGCCGGCTGTACGTCGGACCACTGCAAGATTGATCAATTGTCGAAACGCCGAGAGAAACACGATATTCCGCCCGAACTGGACTGGGACCTGTGGCTTGGGCCGGCCAAGTTCCGACCTTACAATCCGATGTACCTGCCGGGCAGTTGGCGAGGCTGGATGCCGTTCGGTTCAGGAACGATTGGTGACTGGATCTGTCATGTTGTTGACCCGGTCTTTTGGGCGCTTGACCTTGGATCCCCGAAGACTATCCAGGCCCAGGCCGAAGGTTATAATCCCAGGGTTCATTCCGACACGTTCCCGCACGGTTCGGTGATAACATTCGAGTTCCCGGCCAAAGGTAAGCGCGGCCCCGTCAAGCTCCTTTGGCACAGCGGCAAGAAAGTAATCCCGCGGCCCGCTGAGCTCGAAGAAGGGAGAAAACTGAGCACAACCGGAGCTATCGTCATCGGGGACAAGGGCAAGATTATGTACGGCTCACACGGCGCCGGCGGAGTACGGATAATCCCTGAGTCAAAAATGAAAGACTACAAGCAGCCTCCCCAAACTCTGCCGCGGGTGAAAGGACATCACAACGATTGGCTCCAGGCCATCAAAAGCAAAAAGCAGGCAGGCTCAAATTTCGACTACGGCGGGCCTTTGACGGAACTGGCCCAATTAGGAATTATCGCAATGAAAATGCTGGGGCGAAAACTCGAATGGGACAGCGAGAATATGCGATTTACCAACTGCGCCGAGGCGAATCGGTTTATCAATCCGTCATCTCGAAAGGGCTGGACTTTATAATCGAAAATTAAGCCATACCAACGATTGAACTGATTATACGATTAGGAATTTGATGGTGAAAAAAAGACATCATTATATTTTGAAAAAGAATAAGAAGTTTCGGAGAAAAAATGTGTGTCGCGTCACCTTATCGGGTTTTTCAACGGCGATGCTCGTCGTATTAGTAATAACCCTGAACACCTACGCGAACGGCGGAACAAGCAGCGAAAGTCAATCGGCTAAATTCGCCTTTACTTCGAATGAAAAAGGTGAATACGTATTCAATACAGGCGCGCTTCGCGGAAAACTGCGGCCGGATGGAAAATCGCTCGGCTTGTCATCAGTGATACATATACCTTCCGGAGTCCAACTGAACGGCAGTTACGGCATCTTTAGTTACTACCGGATTTTCACAACCAACAAGCGTTATGGAACTGCAGCATGGGACCGGCCAAGTGTATCGAAGCTGCTGCCCGATGGCGCCGTTGAGGTAGTCTGGCCGGCGGGGACAGAACATCCGTTTGAGATAACCGCTGTCTACCGCCTGACGGATGAAACAACACTCGACCTGGAGACTACCATCAAAGCCCGGAAAGACCTGCATAACTTCGAGCTATTTCTGGCATCGTATTTTAATGAAAGCTTTCCTGTGCCCTATGTATACGCTTACAACAATCACGAGACAAAAGGCAAGCCCGGTTTTATGATGGCTCAGAAGTCCTTCGGGGACTGGCAGATGTTTCCACGGGACAAGAACATGCTGCATATTATCCACGATGGCCGCTGGGAAAAAGAACCGAATCCGGTGAAGTGGGTAATTATGCCATATTTAGAGGCCCCTATCTGTGTGCGGCGCGGCGATACAGCGGAACTGACGGCAATCCTGATGGCTCCACCTCAAGATTGCTTTGCCATAGCGACACCTTATCGGGGAGAGAGTCATTATTCTCTGTATTTATCACTCTTCGGTAGAGACATAAAAGCCGGAGAGACGGTAAGGTCTCGCTGTCGATTGGTTGTTGCTGCCGCCATATCGGAACAACAGATTCTGGATATTTATCATAAATATATAAAAGAGCTTCGAGGTCGTGCCACCCCAAAAGCCAACCCATAATGCAGTGAACCGAGAACCAAATAGCTTATAGCTGCAAGAGGTACATCTATTAATTTATCGGCAGGATAAATCTCCTCATTATGCTCTATCTGCTCTGATTCTGAATAATGGCAGTGGCCTTAGCTGAGTCAGCGGGACTTACGCCGAGGTAGTAACCGGTTACCGGCGATTGCTCATAACCCATTGACCGGTGTGCCACCTCCGCGCGATAGACCGGGTCATGCATCAGGCAGATTCGCCTGTCTTTCGCGGGGATAGTAGTAGTATAGATTCGCAGCTCGCCGGGCAGGACTGTGATGAGCTCCTCTCGCCAGTCGCCGAGGATGTCGGCCATCATCATAATGCTGCCCTCGATGCCGGAGGTCAGCGTTGGGCCACTGTACTTGACGATGGAAATCGACCTGCCTCGCCTGAAACCGCTGCTGTCGAATGTCTCCCGCAGCAGGTCGGCATCCCAGAAAATCCAGTTCCTGCAGCCGGGGACGTCTTCGCGCCGGCCAAGCCGCTTGCCGTTGGCGCTGAATAAATAGCGGTCGGTCGAGCCGCCTTTGGAGTCTTCAGTCGCAAAGCATTCCAGCCCGGCGAGCGAGGGGTCAATATCGGCAACCATTCCGTCGCCTACGTGATAAGTACGCTGACCAATGCTCCAGATGATTTTCCCTGTTGCGGCATCAACCAGGCATACGCCTTTACCATCATCGTGCCAGGGCTCGATAGCGTAGAATATCTCCAAGCCGGGGCGGGCCGGGTCCACGTCTGTAACAAAGCATTTGTCGGGGTGGCCCAGGCCGACCGAATACAGACAGGTCCCATTGTCGTCCAGCACGGCAGACCCAAGTATGACCTCATCACGGCCATCATTATCAACGTCGGCTGAGTGCATTCCATGCGCTCCCTGGCTGCGAATGATTGGGGTCTCGTCATCGCCCTCCCAGCGCCACAGCCGCTCCAGCTTGTGGTTGTGATATTGGTAAGCATCGACCATCATCAGCTTATAAGTGCCGCGTGCCACCAGCAGGCATGGCGTCTTTCCATCGAGGTAGGCTATGCCCATCTGGTTGCGGTTTACCCTGTTGTAATCGCCGAGTCGAGGGTCCCGTGGCGGCCAGTCTGCGCGAGCGAATTCGGCGCCGGTTATACCATTTAGGATTGAGCACCACTCCGGCCCCTTCCTAACGCGCCCGTCGGATTCGCGTGCATCTTCGGGGCCGGTCTTTACAGCTACTTCGGCCCTGCCATCGCCGTCAAAATCGTAAACCACAAAAGGTGAATACCAAATGCCCGGCTCAATGCCGGGGCCCAGGTCCTTACGCCACAGGAACGTGCCGTCGTTTAGGTATGCCTCCAGCTTGTAGGTCAGACCATAAGTATTAGCTCTGCCCGCAGGGTCGATACCTCGGGACGGCTGCTTGATAACAAAATCATACGCTCCGTCGCCGTTGAGGTCGGCGACGCCTATCCTTTGAGGCCTGTAATCGCCCTGGAACTTGATGGATGAATAGTACGTTTTATCTCCGGCGTTTGCCTTCGGTAACGCCTTCTCCGAGGATTCAAGCTCCTTGCCTTCCACGACAGGCCTGACCCAGTAGGTGCTCTTGTCTTCAAGGTTCGGCTGCTTGTCAATGAAGTCGGTAGTGGCAATGACCGGGGCCTTATTCAGCCTTACCGGTTCACCGCCTTCTATCAAGCGATAGACGTTGAAAGTGGTTCTTTTATCATCGCTCTTGAGAAATCGCCAGCCCAGATATACCTTGCCCTCCTTGTTCGAGATGGCCAACATTCCACGATTGATTTTTTCATCGATGCGTTCTTTGGCCCAGCCTGTTACTTTAGGCTTGTCCCTGTGCTTCGGATTGAGCGCAGGCGTTAAGTATTGTCGCTCTGCCGGGTCTTCTGCGACTGCCGTGGAAGCGGCAGTAAAAAACAACAAAATAAGTATAACTTTTCTACTCATGACTATTTCGTTTCAAAAGTCATTCTTTCCCCTTGGTTCTTTTATTATTCCCAGCTGGACGGCGTTGTGGTCTCCTTTTCCCAGGGGACAATCCACTTGTAAACCGTGTGCTGATTATCCCAGGCAACATCCTCATAATCCTTCTCAAAAACCTCCTCGAAAAG
Organism: uncultured Pirellulales bacterium; assembly: GCA_964451425.1. Lineage (GTDB taxonomy): Bacteria > Planctomycetota > Phycisphaerae > Sedimentisphaerales > Anaerobacaceae > CS2-K091. The sequence continues at coordinate 7,773 of CAYVIT010000048.1, read as the reverse complement.
CTCCCTGAAATTATCCTTTTTATCCTCGTTATCTTCCTTGCTGTCTTTCTCTCTCGTCAGCTTCATATGATATACCTGCACTGGTTTGGCGCCGCGCATACTAAAGTCGTGGGAAACAATACGAGAGCCTGGTTTTAGCTGTGCAAGCTGAGGCATCAGTTTAACGTTCAACTCAGGCAGCAGGTATAGCGTGACGACATTTGCTTCACGAAGGTCCAGCGTGAAGATGTCCGCCTGTTTGATGGTTACGAAATGTTCAACTTTATTTGATTTCACATTCGCCAGCGATTCTCTGATACGTGCAGGGTCAATATCGAAGCCGACTGCTTTGATGCCGTATCGTTTTGCAGCGGTCACAACAATGCGACCGTCGCCACAGCCGAGGTCATAAAGCACATCTCCGGTCTTGATTTCCGCCATTTCCAGCATCTTGTCTACAACTTCCTGCGGCGTCGGCACAAAAATCACGTCGGGCTTCCGTGTCTCGGTTTGGATATCCTCAACAGCGACGGTGGAAGTCTGGGTATTGGCAAAACCGGCAAGCGCATATACCAAGGCCGCCTGCCAGTTGATTGCTATTTCATTGGTCCTGTAGTCTTTCTGAACATCCTTCCAGCCCGTCGCGGAGTGCCCGCCTCCCACAAGATAGCCCGGCCAAGGCTCCTTAATATCATCAGCGCCTGAACGTCTATCGTGTGGGTGTAACGGCGGCAGGTGTCCCAATCCGGTGACATAGGAACGGCCATAATAATTCCTTCCCAACAAATGCCCAACTATATCCAGAGCGGTATTAACATAATCCGGATTGGGAGATATCTTATTTGCAACCTGCAGCACCAATGTTTGTCTGGCGACTGCCCCGTTACATCCCCAATAATACCTGCCGGCCAAGGGCCTGCCGTACACATCCTTATTGCCCTTGGCAACAATTGCATCTGCTGTCGAGAGCAAATCTCCGCGAATATCCTCTAATATATCGGCATTCCTTCCTTCCCTTTCAGACAGCAGATAAGTGAACATACCAAGGTTTTTCAGATTGCCCCAATCCCAATTCTCGTCTATCTTGTTGTCAGATGTGCCGGCCCTTTCTTCAAAATCCTTCAGATACTGAGGTTCACCCGTAGTTTCCCACATCTCGGCGGCAGCCCACAGCCGGTCATCCGTATCACGGGTGCCATAAGCTCCCGTTCTAAAGGCTTTAAGGTCGGCCCTTTTATTGCCCGGATTGTTTGTTAAGAACGCGTAACTCTTTGTTGCAGCTTGCAGGCAGATCTGCGCATATTCGGCATCATAGGGCTTAAAATACCTCGCCGCCATAGCCATCATAGCGGTAAAATCGGCAGTGGCAGCCGAACTCCAGTCTGTAAAATATCTCTTCTCAGAATCCTTCTCCGGCATGATAAAGGGCGAGAAGTTCAGGCGCGTTAGTTTATGTGAGACTTTCCCCGAACCGTCCGGATACTGCATTTTCAAAAGCCAGTCAGTTTCCCATTTGAGCTCTTTGAGAAAATCGGGGTAACGGGGCGCAGTATCGGGGATATCGAGGGCAACGTTTTTGAGGCGGTCTTGAAAATGGTCCCAGGCCAGAAAGAGTACTCCCACCGTCGCGCCTGCATTCACGGTATATTTTCCATAATCACCGGCGTCATGCCAGCCTCCCGTGCCGTCTCTTTTGGAGTCTTTGACGCCGATGTAATCCTGATATCCATCATCCATATGACAAGGGGCATGCGCATAACGATGACCGTTGTGCTCACCGGCCACCGCAGTGCCACACCGCCATAGATAAAAGCCCCTCATAGCTGTATAAAAGGCAAAATCATAGACCTCATCGCTGATTGTGAAATTAATGGAACGTCCCACCCCCGGTATATCCAGGTAGAATTTGCCTTTTTCAGTAACTTTGGAGAAATCAGCAATCCACACATCCTGGTTTACATCATCCTGGTGCAGCGGCCCTGTCACCTTGCCGGAATAAACCGTTTGTCCGTCCGACACTTTTTTCACAGTGAAATTGGAACACTCAGACACAATCGTTGCTTTTTTCTGCATCCCGGGAAGAAAACCCAGAGAATTCAGGCGGATATCCGTATCCGCACCCAATGCTCCACTCACATTGGCCAGTAAAATAATTGTGACAGCGATGAAACGTTTTTTCATGGTAATATCCTCCTGAAAAAGGTTTTACGGGCCACCAATCCGCGGATTCCCACCGTGGGAATCCATATTCGGACTTATACCCACTTGCATTCTACTAACTAATGACGTTCAAAAACAGCGATTTATTGCGGTTTTTGTAGGACTCCCTGCCCCGGCTGGACTCACAGCGTCGGCCATTCAGGTACATGAGTATTTTCTCGGTAAGTCGTCAACATAAAGGTTAGTGTAATATTTGAAGCTTTATTTTACCTATATTCTCACTTTTCTCTTGTATTCCATTGTCCTAATGCTTAAAATTAGCTTTTTTCGGCTTCGTAGCAAAAAACTAAAAACACAACAAAGGAGAAGAAAATGAAAAAGACAAATATCGTTCAACGTCGCCAGTTCCTTAAATCCACCGCAGCCGCCGGGATGGGATTGATTATTTTACCCAGCGGCACACTCTCGGGCGCAAATGCGCCCAGCAACAAGCTCAATATCGCAATGATCGGTACATGGGGCCGGGCGGATGCGCATTTCGATGCTGTCTCGAAGGAGAACGTTGTAGCCCTGTGCGACGTGGATGAGGACCACATTGCCTACGCCGCCAAGAGGTTCCCGAAGGCCAAAACGTATATAGACTGGCGCAAATGTCTTGAGCAAAAAGACCTGGATGCGGTGATCTGCTGCACCCCGGACCATACCCATGCTTTCATCGCCAACTGGGCGCTGAATCGCGACCTGCACGTCTATTGCGAGAAACCACTGGGCAATACCGTTGAAGAAGCACGCCTCGTCCGCGCGAACTATCTAAAGAAAAAACATAAGCTGGCAACGCAGGTCGGTACCCAGCGTCACGCCAAGCCCAACTTCGAGCGTGTGCGTGAGCTGGTCAAAGACGGAGCGATTGGCGAACTGACAGATGCCTATGCATGGGGCGATCGCCAGATTCGCAGGCCCGGGTATCCGCCGGCCAAGGGCGAGCCACCGAAAAACCTTCACTACGACCTGTGGATCGGACCTTCGCCGTGGCATCCTTATAATCCTGAGTACTTCGCAGGCGGCCCGGGAATGAATTGCCTCTCGTGGAATATGTACTGGGACTTCGGCACCGGCCAAGTCGGTGACATGGGAAGCCATACAATCGACCTGGTGTGGAACGCGGTTGACGCTGGTATTCCGACGACGGCGGAAGGCGAAGGCCAGAAATTCAATCCTGAAGTCACTCCCGTCGAATTGCACACATCCTTTGATATCCCGGCCAACGACTGGCGCGGGCCTATCCGGGTGCACTGGTATCAGGGAGGCATGATGCCGCGGTCGCCGAAGGGTTACGTCGATCTGAAGAAGATCGGTCATGGCGCAATGTTCAAGGGCACCAAGGGCTATGTTGTCTGCGATTACGATTCGAGGATTTTGCTGCCGTTCGGCGACGATGCGGACCTGACCTATTACAAGGGGCGGGACAAGGACGATGTGATTCCGCCGTTGGGTCATTTCCAGGAGGATTGGACCAGGGCCTGTAAAGGTAACCTGAAGACGCATTGTGATTTCGACTACGGCGGGACCGCAATCGAGATGATGCTGCTCGGTCTTGTGGCCTATCGCGTCGGCGAGAAGCTTGAGTACGACGGCAAAAACGGCCGCGTCACCAACAGCGCCGAGGCCAACGCTCTGCTCAGCCGCAAGTACCGTCCAGGCTGGACCCTCAACGGCTAAGCCCACAACAGGATAAAGTCCAAATTGGCATAAGCTGCACGGTAAATGTCTGCGCGAAGCACTTTGTTCAACCGGACATTGCATAAACTCCCAGCCAGACTAACGAGGCGCGTTACGAAAAAGTTCAAAATTTCAAAAAAACGAGACTGTAGCATCTTTACAGAGTTCTCTGCTATCCTGTTTTTCGTTTTTCACCGTTTCTGCTCCAATGTAACGTACTTATAGTCTTCTTCAGGCCGATGCTGTATGCATCGCTCTGCATATCAACCGCTATCCGTTGACTTATATGGTCCCTGGTTCGCACCCGGTATATGCTTTTCTGCATCTTACGATGTCGGCGATTCGCACGCTCTACCGCATTCGAAGTCGCAGGCAATAACGAATCATCGAGGAAAGTTAACGCTTTTTCAAGGTTTGGCGAACAAAGTTTCTTGAGCGTACCTCTCGGCTTTAGTTGTCTGCGAACTTTCGTCACCGCCTTGAGGATGTCTTTTGTAATCTCGCTGATAATGTGAAATCGGCACGATTGGTGTTTGACTTGGCCAAAAACATTGGCAATAGGACCAGAATATAACGGTGAGCCATCGGTGGTTATGCCCTTTAACATCAAACCACGAGCGTCCAGCATTTGCTTGAAACGCCTGAAAAACCGCGTTATATCCTCATTCGTAGGATTATGGTCAAGAACATCATAACAAAGACGCTTAAACTTGTGGTTATCCACAATGAACAGCACACAGAAAGGCCCATCATATAACTCATCGCCAGCAATATAGCCGGAAAAGTCGAAGAGAGCCTCATCAATGTACTCGGTTTTTATCGCAGCTTCAGCTTTTTTCCCCCGTTGCTTCGACCCAGTTTTGGATTGTAGCCCAGGGCACAAACACTCGATGGTCCCGCCATAAGTGCCATGATGCCGGACGGTACGGCAAACCATCTTCCACGACCAGCCGCACGGCCATTGAGACCACCCTATGCGTGTAATGGCTTTTGGGCAGCGCCAAATCGTCCATGTTCGCATTGAAGTAATAGTCGCATTCGGGGCAGCGGTGTTGAGAGTACGTGAGAATAATATCTCGCGGGCTGCCAGTAAGTGAGTCTCCCAGATCGTGCAAGGTGCGCCTAACAACTCGAAGCCTGTATGCGCTGTGTTGGCACAGCGGACATGGCCGCCGTTTGTAATTGCGGCTGCGCCGTACAAGTTTTGCTTTCGGCAAATCCTCAACACGTGTAATCCCTTGTGTCTCATCTGCTGTATATTCGCCCGGTCCAAACATTTCGATAACCTCCAACATAGATTCAAGTTTCTATGTTGGAATATCGGCACCCAGGCACAAAATACATCAAAAAAACTCTGTATTGTTGCTACAGCCTAAGAAAAACTGCTTATTAGACGAGTGTAAAATAGTAGCAGATAGAAGAAAGAAAGCTCTGATTTAGCTTGACTTAGGACCATTATAAAAGTATGCTAAATAGCACTGAGTGGATATATTAGCATGAGATTGAATTGTTTTTGAGGGTGTCGACATAATGAAGGCAAAATGGGTGATTTTCGCTGTTTTAGCGGCATTTTTCGTTCTGGTGGCTCACTCTGAAGCCGTCAATACTAAGGATATTGACACGGTTCGCAACAAACCGGTGCTTGAAAGCGCGGATTTACAGATTATTGACGCCTTTCTGAATGAGGCAACTCAAGAGCTGGTAAACACCAGGGATTTTACGTCTATAGCACAGACCCGTTCTGCCATTCTGGCACGCAGTTCCAGCAGGAAAAGCAGCGCTCAGGCCCAGTATGGAGAGCAGTTTTTCGAATCAGCTCATAAATACATTTCTTCAAGTTTTAAGCTGGCCGAACAGCTAACGACGAAAGACCACAGATATAAAGTGGTTCTCAATCTTTTGATCCTGATAGATGGCCTGGAAGATGTGCGGTTGGCGGACCTGGCTCTGGCGTTCCTAAAAGATAAGAATACGGTGATTCGCTACTGGGCGGTTCATTCCATCGCTAATCCCAACTTTACAAAGAAATTAAATTCTTCAAAAACAGCCAATTCGCAATTGGCAAGCCGCATCGTAGAGCAGCTTAAATCTTTGGTTGAGTCCGCCGAGGGGCAGAATACCAAGGTATTAGCTATGGTTGCGGAATTCGCCGCTGAAGCGGACATCCCACAGAGCGGAGAACTGCTGGGCCAAATAGCTGATATGCGAATTAAAAGGTATGCGAACTGGTCGGTAAATTATGAACTTCTGGATTCTACCATTCTGAAACTTCTCTACAACAAAATAACTTCAGGGGCGACAAACCGGCGTGCTATCGCCCGCCGTTTCGGGCAATTATATTCCTATGCGATTCAAAGATACGTTAAAGGCCGAAGTTACCTCAATGCTGCACAGAAGAACCAACTGGCTTCCGTGTTGGTTGAGACCGAAAAATCGATTGTTTCCAAAATCTTAGCGACGCCACAAACAGTCATAAAAAGGGCCGTTGAACTGGAAGATTATACACGTCTTTTGCTGGAGCACAGCAGATTACTCGGAGATGAAACAAGAGCGGGCGAATTACCGCAAAAGCTGAACTTTGACTATGGCACGAGTCCAAATAGTACCGGCCTTACAGCTCCGCTTGTCTTGCCGGAACCACCCCAAAAACCGAGTACTGAAGAATGATTTTCGATGATTGATTACCCCGCCGAAAGGCGTCACCAAGGGGAATAACGTTATACGGCTTACAGGAAGTAAATGGAGTTTTGTGTTTCGCAAAGGGATTTTGCGGATGTTCACAAAATGGGTATAATCTCAAACCAGATAACAACGGGGGTGCCTCGCCAGCACAAGATTTAGTTCTGAGTTTTTAGCTTTGAGTTTTTAGTACGATATACGAGATACGCTTCACGAGATACGAAATCTGTGCGAGAGAGTTGTCGTTAAAGTCGTTAATAGAGCAAAATCGGCATATTTCATCAACATTGGGCTTACCAGAGCCGCTTCTTTATCAGAAGTTCGTTTGCCGCGAAATAAATGTTGTGGCCTGCTCTGCAATGGGTATAATTAAAGAACAGCAATGAAGAGCAGCAACTTAGGCGTAGAGGTAATTGATTATTTTTGTTCGGCCGAAGGCGGGGCGAGTAATACTGTGATGGCGGTTTTGTGAAAAAAACAGCTTGTTATGCGGAAACCATATAAACAGAAGTTAAGTGTGAAAGCAACTGACCTATGAACTATCAATGGTTCGGCGACTCATTCGATATCGTTAAGCGGTTTTTTATCGGTAACATTCGCGAAATGGGTTATCAGGTATTCGTTGACCCCATGTTCACAGATGAATGGAATGGGTTGGAAAATAAATTCTATGATTTTCTTGGAGCAGCGCCATTGCCATTGGAGAGTCTCGCTACATCCAGTGGTAAAACAGCCCTTTTGCTCGATCCAGATACGGGAATTGGACTAAAGCCAACAAAAAAACACGTTACCATCCCAATGATCGTTAAATATCTACAAGAACATGAGATTGTTTTTTCCTTTGATAAATCGTTTTCTTATAGTAGCAATGCACTCAATATCGAGAAAATTCACGAAAAGCTTAGTTTACTGAAAAAGGAAGGCGCGGCGGGTTTTTACTACAATTCCCATGCTTGTTTTCTCTTTTCGGCTAAATTGCCAGAAGTTCTCGCGAATCTTAAACGCCACCTTGTGACGGCTGGCTTGCCAGAAAAGAGGCTTATTAACGAATGAACACACTTAACAAGTCAATCCAGCCGCGCGGTGCGAAACTCGAATATCGCGTTATAGCAATAAATAAATCCGGCGAAGGCGAGCCGAGTAATAAGGTGATGGTGGTTTTGTAAAAGAAGGGTATTAAAAAATGAAAAGAAGCAACGGGAACTTCTTATACTGGCAGAAACAGACTGTGTTTCC